>JAODLU010000378.1 GCA_025464125.1 Microbacteriaceae bacterium
GCGCATCCGCTGAGTGAAATGGCGACCGCGGCAACAGCTGCAATGCCGACTTTGGTGCTCGTCCTGCTCAATGGTCATCCGTGTAGACCAGCCGGTCGCCCGCGCTTTGAGCGGGCAGTGAGATACCGGATGGCACTCATAGGAGAGTAGGAAATCGTCATTGCCCGCCGGGGGCTCATTGGTGAACGGCACCCGAACGCACGGCCACGGGCCAGCAAAGCCGGTGGGCGTGAGTATGGTCGGATGGTGAGCTCGTCGATGTCAGCAGCGCAGGCGCGCAGGGTGGCGCTGGCCGCGCAGGGGTTCGGGCGCGCGAAACCTGCAGCCCCGGGCATCCGCCAGTTCACCGCCCTGATCGAGCGGCTCAACCTGCTGCAGATCGATTCGGTCAACGTCTTTGAGCGCAGCCACTACCTGCCGGTTTTCGCCAGGTTCGGCGCGTTCGACAAGGCGAAGCTCGATGCCCTCACCTTCGCCAGGGGCGGGCCGTACCTCGAGTACTGGGCACATGAGGCGGCGATCATCCCGGTGCAGATGTGGCCGCTTTTCCGTTGGCGCATGGAGCAGCTGCGGCAGAAGTACAGCTCGAAGCCCGAGGGGTGGGTAGCGTCAAACGGCCCGATGCTCGACTGGTTGAGGGCTGAACTGGCCGCGCGGGGTCCGCTCGCCGCAAGCGAGATCGAGCACGACGCGAACACGAGGCATGGGCCATGGTGGGGCTGGTCGGATGTGAAGCGCGGGCTCGAATACCTGTTTTCTTTCGGGGAGGTGGTCAGCGCTGGGCGCAATCGTTTCGAGCGCAGTTATGCCCTGGCCGAGCAGCTGCTGCCAAGCGAAGTCATGTCGGCGGAGGTCTCCAAAGCTGAGGCCATTCGCGAACTGGTGCGCCTGTCGTCACAGGCCCACGGCATCGGAACGCTGCGCGACCTGTCTGACTACTTCCGTCTCAGCCAGGCTGACACGAAGGCTGCCATCGATGACCTGGTAGATGCAGGCGAGCTGCTGCCCGTGACCGTTCCCGGCTGGAACCGGGCCGCCTGGCTGCACCGCGATGCCCGCATCCCTCGCCGCATCGAGACCGCCGCGCTGCTCTCGCCGTTCGACCCGATCGTCTGGGAGCGCGAACGAGCTCTCCGCATGTTCGGCTTCCACTACCGCATAGAGATCTACACCCCGGCGCCCAAACGCATCTTCGGCTACTACTCGCTGCCGATCCTGCTCGATGACGCACTCGTCGGTCGCATCGACCTGAAGAGTGACCGCCAGAACGGCGTGCTCAGGGTGCAGTCGGCCTGGACGGAACCGGATGCCCCGGCAGCCACAGCCGCGCGCATCGCTCCCCTGTTGCGCGCCACCGCCGCCTGGCAGAAGCTCGATCGCGTCGAGGTGATGCACCGCGGCGACCTCGCGCCCGCCCTGGCAGCCGAGCTCGGCACCGAACAGGCCTAAGTCTGAGCGCCCGCTAGCTCTCGCTGCCCGCGATGTTGACCATCCACGGCACGCCGAACTTGTCGACGCACATGCCGAAGCTGTCGCCCCAGGGCGCCATCGTCAACGGCTCGCCGATCGTGCCGCCCACGATCAGCTTCTCCCAGTAGCCGGTGAGCTCTGGCCCGTCTGTGCCGCCGAGGGAGACTGTGATCGTGTTGCCCGGGGTGTAGTCCATGGTGGCCGGGGTGTCGGAGGCCATGAGCACGAACCCGCTTGGCGTGGTGAGCTTCGAGTGCATGATCAGGTCTGGCGGACCGTCCATCTGGAACTCACCGAACGTAGTGCGCTCGATCTCCCCGCCGAAGACCGACTGGTAGAAATCGAGCGCCTGCCGCGCGGTGTCGCGAAAGCCGAGGTATGGGTTGAGCACTGATGACATTGCCGACCTCCAGATCGTTTGTGGCCATGATTGGCCACTTGCGAGGAGCTTAGAACTCGCCACCGATCTTGTGCAGCCTGGCGACCCTGTCGGCGATCGGGGGGTGGGTGTTGAAAAGGCGGCTCATGAGACCGGGAGCGGTGGGGTCTGAGATCCACAGATGCGACATGGTCGAGTTCTGCCGCTGCATCGGACGGTTGATGCCGCCGATTTTCTCGAGGGCGCTTGCCAGTGCATCCGGATTCCTGGTCGTCATCGCGCTGGTGGCGTCGGCCAGGTATTCGCGCTGGCGGGAGATGGCCGCCTGCACGGCCGCGGCGATTATCGGCGCAATGATCATGGCGACAAGACCGAAGATGAGCACGATGGGGTTGCCGCCCCCGCCGCCACCGCGGTTGTTGCCACGCCCGCCGAAGAATGCGAAGCGCAGGAACAGGTCAGCGATGAGACCGATCGCTACGACCAGTCCGTAGACGATCATCGAGACGCGGGTGTCGTAGTTCTGCACGTGACCCATCTCGTGGGCCATGACGCCCTCGAGTTCGGAGTCGTCGAGGATGTCGAGCAGCCCGGTGGTGGCCGCGACATAGGCGTGCTGGGGGTCCCGTCCTGTGGCGAAAGCGTTCGGCGCAGGGTCGTTGACGATGAAGACCCTGGGCATGGGCAGCCCGTCGGTAATGGCGAGGTTTTCGACTATGCGGTAGAGCCGCGGATTGTCGGCCTTCTGAATCTCCTGGCCGCCAGCCATGGAGACAGCAAGCCTGCTCGCCACGAAGTACTGGATGATCGCGTACGCGGTCGAGATCACCACGACGGTGATCGTGATGGCCCAGCTGTTGTAGACGTAGCCAGCGAGCACCCCGAGCCCGCCAATGATGACCAGGAACAGCAGGATGATGAAGACCGTGTTGCGTTTGTTCTTCGCTATGGCGCGATACATGGTTCAGCTACTTCTTAGGTGGACACTGCTTGGTGAGGTCTCGACGAACTGGACCAGTGGGGTTGGGTCGGATCAGAACTGCACGCGGGGCGGCTCGGCGATTGCCGCGGCATCCGCCACCTCGAAGAACTCGCGCTCCTTGAAGCCGAGGCCACGCACGAACAGGGTGTTCGGGAAGGTCTTGATCTTGGTGTTCAACTCGCGCACACCGCCGTTGTAGAAACGACGCGATGCCTGGATCTTGTCTTCCGTGTCGACCAGTTCGCCCTGCAGCTGGAGGAAGTTCTGGCTGGCCTGCAGCTGCGGGTACGCCTCAGCGACAGCGAAGATGCTCTTCAGCGCTGACTGCACGTGGCCTTCAGCGACAGCTGCGTCGGCCGGCGTGCTCGCATTGATGGATTCGGCGCGAGCCTTTGTGACGGCCTCGAAGACGCCGGCCTCATGCGCGGCATAGCCCTTGACGGTCTCGATCAGGTTCGGCAGCAGGTCTGCTCGACGCTTGAGCTGCACAGTGATGTCGCTCCACGCCTCGTCGACGCGCACGTTGAGACGCACGAGCCCGTTGTACGTGGACCAGAGGTAAATGCCGATGATGACGACAAGAACCACGATGATGCCAACAACGATGAGAAGTTCCATGTGCTGCTCCCTTACGGAGGTGCGAATTCGATGCTGCGCGCGCTCACGAGCGCATGTGGCAACTATAACGAAGAGCGCTTACCCTCTCCCTGGCTTTCAGGCAACCTCCAAGTGAACTCATAGCGCTCGCCGCCGCCCGCACGCTCGATTAGTCTGGGGTTTGCATGCGAGCCTGTGCCTGCGCACTCCTTTGAAAGGACACGATGGCCACCTCGCCCGGCCGCTTTCGCAGTTGGCTTCTCGATGGACTTGTCGATGGCAAGGGAACTCACCAGGGCCCGCACGCCAGTGCAGTAGAGAAGACCCACTCCTGGTGGCGCGTGATGTGCCTCACGGGCGTCGACTACTTCTCCACCCTCGGCTACCAGCCCGCGATCGCCGCGGTTGCAGCAGGACTGCTATCGCCCCTCGCCACCATTGTGCTCGTCGTTCTTACCCTGGCCGGCGCGCTTCCCGTCTATCGCCGCGTTGCGCGCGAAAGCTTCAGGGGCTCCGGCTCCATCGCCATGCTCGAGCGGCTGCTGCCATGGTGGGCCGGCAAACTGTTCGTGCTCGTGCTGCTCGGCTTCGCCGCCACCGACTTCATGATCACGATCACCCTCTCCGCGGCGGATGCCTCGGCCCACGCGATCGAGAATCCGTTCGCGCCGAGCTGGTTCCACGGCAACGAGATCCTGCTGACCCTGGTGCTTGTGGCCCTGCTCGGCTTCGTCTTCCTGCGCGGATTCAAGGAAGCCATCGGCATCGCCGTGGTGCTCGTCGGCATCTACCTCGTGCTCAACCTCGTGGTCATCGGCGTCTCGATCGTCGAAGTCGTGAACCGCCCTGTCGTCGTCAGCGACTGGTGGACCGCCCTCAACGTGCAGCACGGCAACCCGCTGGTCATGGTCGGCATCGCGCTCATCGTCTTTCCGAAGCTCGCACTCGGGCTTTCCGGCTTCGAAACCGGCGTCGCCGTCATGCCGCAGATCACGGGCAAGCCCGGGGACACGGCGGATGCCCCTGCCGGCAGGATCCGCGGAGCAGGCCGCCTGCTCACCACAGCCGCCCTGATCATGAGCGGTTTTCTCATCACCTCGAGCATCGTCACAACGGTTCTCATTCCGCAGAAGGAGTTCCAGGCCGGCGGCCAGGCCAATGGTCGCGCGCTCGCCTTCCTCGCCCACGAATATCTCGGCCCGGTTTTCGGCACTGTCTACGACATCAGCACCATCCTGATCCTCTGGTTCGCCGGTGCCTCAGCCATGGCCGGCCTGCTGAACCTCGTGCCCCGCTACCTGCCGCGCTACGGCATGGCGCCGACCTGGGCTCGCGCCGTGCGGCCCCTAGTGCTCGTGTTCACCGCGGTCGCCTTCCTGATCACCGTGGTGTTCAAGGCCAACGTGGATGCCCAGGGTGGCGCATACGCGACCGGCGTGCTGGTGCTCATCACCTCGGCATCCGTCGCGGTCACGCTGTCTGCGCGGCGCAAGAAGCAGCGCGGTCGCACCATCGGATTCGCCGTGGTCTCGGTGGTGTTCGTCTACACGACAATCGTGAACGTGATCGAGCGGCCCGATGGCCTCCGCATCGCGACCCTCTTCATCGTGGCCATTCTCGTGCTCTCCATAATCTCGCGGGTTCAGAGGTCGTTCCAGTTGCGCGCCACGTCGGTGACGCTCGATGAAACCGCCCTCGAGTTCGTGCGCCACGACGCGGCGAACGAGAAGATCCTCATCATCGCGAACGAGCCTGACGACGGCACCGCGAAGGAGTACCGCGAGAAGAACGTCGACGAGCGCCGCTTCAGCCACATTCCTCAGCGCACCCAGACGATCTTTCTCGAGGTTCACCCGGCCGACTCCTCAGACTTCGAGGAAGACCTGCTCGTGCGCGGCGTCATGAAACACGGCTACCGGGTGCTCGAGGTGCGGAGCGGCAACATCCCGAACACACTCGCCGCCGTACTCATGGAGATACGGGACGCGACAGACGTCGTTCCCGCTATCTACTTCGAGTGGACAGAGGGCAACCCGATCTCGAACATGTTCCGCTTTCTCATCACCGGCGGCGGCGAGGTTGCACCCGTCACCCGGGAGGTGCTGCGCGAAACCGAGAAGAATGTGAAGCGCCGCCCCTCGGTGCACGTGAACTGAGGCCAGTCACGCACTGTTACGGGTGCTGGCAGAATCGGCAGCATGACATCCTCGCCAAACGCGGAGACTGCAGCGCAGACCCTCGAGCGCCTCACCCGGCTCGTTCCGGACTTCCCTGAGCCGGGCATCCTGTTCCGCGACCTGTCACCGGTCTTCGCCGACGGGGATGCATTGCGGCTAGTGGTCGATGAACTGGTGGCACCCTTCCGTGGCAGCTTCGACGTGATTGCGGGGGTGGAGGCACGCGGGTTCGTGCTGGCTGCGGCTGCGGCGCTGGCTGAAGGATGCGGCATCCTGATGATCCGCAAACCGGGCAAGCTGCCCGGCGACGTGCTCACCGAGAGCTACGACCTCGAGTACGGCAGTGCGTCGCTCGAGGTGCATCCCGACCAGCTGCTCGCCGGAACGCGGGTGCTGCTGCTGGATGACGTGCTTGCCACTGGTGGCACTCTCACGGCGGCGGTGACCCTGGTTACCCGGGCCGGCTGGACTGTAGCTGGCATCGCCGTGCTCGTGGAACTGCAGTCGCTGGGTGGCGCGGCCCTGCTGCCTGGCGTGCACAGCATCCAGAAGGTGTAGCGCGAGGGGATTCGTGACGCTCGCCTGCCCGCTCATATCGCGTCGCCGATGTTCACGGATCAGGACAAACTGCCGACACGCCGTAGCGGGCGACGGCTGGCGCGGCGTGTCGCGCGGTCACTCCTGATCTGCGAAAAAGTCGCGGGCACCGGGACAGCCACGGAGGCGCCGCACGCTACTGCCCCAGCACCCGCTCCAGGTACGGGTTGGTGAAGACGCGACCGGGGTCGAGGCGGTTGCGCACCGCGACGAAGTCAGCGTGGTGCGGGTAAACCAGGGCAAGCGATTCTGCGTCCTGGTAGTGCATCTTTCCCCAGTGCGGGCGTCCGAGATAGCCCCGCATGATCTGCTCGACGGCCTGGAAGTATTCGGTCGGGTCATCCCGGTAGTGGCGATGCACGGCGATGTAGCCCGACTCCCGGCCCTGTGCAGTGGAGAGCCAGTTGTCGTCTGGCGCGCTCACCCGCACCTCGACAGGGAAGGAGATGCGCCACCCCTTCGCGTCGATCAGCGCGCGCACCTCGCGCAGGGCCGCAGGTATTGCTTCGCGCGGGATGTTGTATTCCATCTCCCGGAAGCGCACAAAGCGGGGGCTCACGAACACGTCGTGCGAGTCATCCGTGAACCGGCGCTTGCCGTAGACACTCGACGCGAGTCGGTTGATCGGCGGCGTAACGGCAGGCATCATGCGGCCGAGCCCGCAGATCGCCGAGAGTACGACATTGGCGATGACGATGTTTTCGAACCACCCGCCGACGGGGTGCAGGGGGTGGGGGTCAGCATCGGCTGGCAGGCGCGTGTTCGTCTTGGTGGCCACGACATCCGTGTGGGGAAACCAGTAGAACTCGAAGTGATCGGCTGCGCCCACACGCTCGTCGAACATCTCGAGCACCTGGTCGAAAGGCTCGCTGTCTTCGACGGCGCTGAGCAAAAACGTCGGCACGCACTGGATGGTCAGGTCGACCAGCACCCCGAGCGCCCCGAGTCCGAGCCTGGCTGCAGGCAGCAGTTCCGCGTTCTCGGTTTCGCTCACGCGCAGGATGTCGCCGGCGGCCGTGACCAGCGTGACAGCCGTCACCTGCGTGGCGAGCCCGCCGAAGGCAGCCCCGGTGCCGTGAGTTCCGGTGGATGTCGCCCCCGCGATGGTCTGCCGGTCGATGTCGCCCATGTTCGTGAGCGCGAGGCCGAGCGGACGCAGCAGGGCCGGCAGCTGGTGCAGGTTGGTGCCGGCGCCGAGGGTGACCCGTCCGGTTGCTGCGTCGTGGGAGACGATGCCGTGCAGGTGGGTGAGATCGAGTTGGATGCCCGGCGCAACGGCGATCCCGGTGAAGCTGTGTCCAGCCCCGATCGCCTTCACCGAAAGGCCGTTTTCGACCGCGAACCGAACGATCTGCTGCACTTCGCCGACGTTCCGCGGAGCTGCAGCGTATACCGGGGTGATCCGCTCGGAGCGCCCCCAGTTGCGCCATGGGGTGCCTGCGGTGAGCCCGGCCGGCATGGTCGAGAGGCTCACAGGAAGAGCTGCCCTTCGCCCCGGTATGTCTTCTCCATCGACACGATTCGGCCGTCGTCGACTATCGCGAAATCGTTGAGGTGCTCGCTGAGTTCCCCTGCTTTGGTGTGGCGCAGCCAGACCCGGTCGCCGATCTCGAGGGCAGCGGCAGCTGCACCGGTGAGCGGCGTCTGCACCTCCCCCGCCATCTCGCGGGCGACCATCTTCGTGCCCTCCGGCCAGGCCACGAGCGGCAGGCGGTCGACCGACGGCGGACCGGATGCGACCCACCCTCCCCCGAGCATGGTCACCATGTCGGGGCGCGGCTTGCGCACGACCGCGAGCGCGAAGGCCGCAGCGGGCGCCGGCGAGAAGTGTGTGTAGTGGTCGAAAAGGTGCGGACCGAACAGGCCGCTGCCCGCGGCGATCTCGGTGACAGCCGCCTCGGAACTCGTACTTTCCAGTGAACCGGTGCCTCCGCCGTTGACGAACTCGAGGTCGGCGATCTCGCGCAGGGAAGCGACCACCCGCGCCCGGCGGCCGGCGAGTTCCACGCCTGACTGCTGCTGCATCCACGGGATGACCCGGCGCATCACCACGCTGTTCGGGTTGTTGACCTGCCCGGCGATCTGGCCCTCGTACGCCATGGTTCCGACGAGGGAGAACCCCGGCCTGGCGACGATCGCCTCGCCGAGGGCACGCGCCTCTTCAACCGTGAAGACCGGCGAGCGCCAGGTGCCGAGATGCCCGAGAATGCGCGACTTCCATGACGCATCGAACTCGAGGCAGACCCGAATGGTCTCCCGCTTCGATGGTGGAAGCACCGCGTCGATGAGGTCCAGCTGGGCCACAGAGTCGACCATGAGCGTGACGCGAGCCGCGAGCCTCGGGTCGGTTGCGAGCCGGCGAAGCGCGGCGCGATCTGTCGTCGGGTAGCCGACAACGACATCCGGGATGCCCGTATGCACGGCATCGCCGGTCGCAAGCCACAGGGCCTCCGCGAGTGTGTACGACAGCACTCCGGCGAACCCTGGCAGCGCGAGCACCGCATCGATGACGCCGCGCACCCTGATGGACTTGCTGGCGACGCGAATGGTCGTGCCGTTGGCCCGCCGCACCATCTCGAACGCGTTGTGCGACAGCGCAGGCAGCGAGATCGCGCCATATGGCGGGTCGAGTTCGGCGGTCGCGGCGGTGAGGCCCGGCCAGTATGCGCCGGGCTCGAGCCACGGGGTGGCAGCGTTCGTGGTGAGCTGGAGCATCATCGCACCGATCTGATGGGGAGCACAGCGAGGGCGCCGAGCAAAGCAGCTGCGGCGGAAAGAACGAAAAGCCCCTGGAAGCCGGCGAGCGCCGCGACGACGAAGGCTCCGATCAGCGGGGCGAATGCCTGTGGCACAGCCGTGGCGATGTTCATGATGCCAAGGTCTTTGCCACGGGTATGGGCATCCGGAAGCACCTGTGTCGCGAGCGCCTGGTCGATCGAAAGAAAGCAGCCATAACCGATACCGAGGATGCCCGCCGCAACCATCGCGACGCTGAACTCTGGCACGAACGCGAGCAGCAGGGCAGCCACTGCCTGCAGGCCTGACGACACGAACACGAAGGCCTTGCGTCGGCCCAGCCGGTCTGAGAGGCGACCGGCGACGATGGAGGCGATCACCACGAAGACGAGATACACGAGCGAGAGCAGCAGCAGGTCGCCGGTGGCATCCTGGCGTTTCAGGCCGTACTGAAGGAACTGCAGCAGGAGGGCAGTGCCGAACGCGTTGCCGAAGTTGGCGAGGATGCGGCTCAGCAGCGTCCACCCGAAGTCAGGGTACCTGGCCGGGCTGATCCAGAATCCCGCGACCATCGAGCGGAACGTGAGTGGCGGGCGCGCCGACGGGTCGAGCCGGGCATCCGGAACCCAAACCAGGAACGGCACTGCCAGCACGATCACGAGCACCGCGACCAGCGCGTAGCCGACGAAAACGCTGAGGCCGAGGAGCACGACAAGCATCAGGCCGAGGATGGTGCCGATGGCCTGGGGCGCTGAGATCCAGCTGGAGACCGTGCCCCGCTGCTCCACCGGCACCTGGTCGGAGATGACGGCCGTGAGCGCTGCGCTGAGCACGCAGAATCCGGTCAGCGACACCGACCAGAAGACGCCGATGCCGACGATCGTGGTCTGCGCGCCGAGAAGCAGGAGGCCTGCGGCAAAGATGACCGCACCCGCAGCGATCCACGGGCGACGACGACCGAAACGCGATGTCGTGCGGTCGGAGAGAGCGCCGGTGAGCGGGAAGGCGATGAGCGCGAAGACGCCGGCGATGCCTGACACGATGCCGAACGCGACAACGTTGTCCACCCAGTCGGTCGAGTGCAGCTTCGCCTCGATCTGCGTCGGCAGCAGCAGTTGAATGGGCGTGAGCTGCGCCATCCACACGCCGAGCCACGCGGTGGCGAAAAAGGCGATCCAGGCGCCGGGCACCAGCTTCTTCGGCTCATCGAACGGCGAGACGACCTGGACTGTCTCGACGCTCACGAGTGCAACACCTTTGCGGGCACCGCGAGCGCCGCGATCGAGTCGGCGATGAAATCCATCAGGTGGCCGGCCGCCGCGTCATCGCGGTCTGCAAGCCAGGCGAGCGTCAGGCCGTCTGTCAGGGCGACCAGCACCCTGGCGACCTCCTCGACCGGCCGGGTCCAGCTGATGTCGAGTGTCGCGGCACCGGCCTCGAGCAGCTCAACCGCCATATGCCGATAGCTGCCGTGCTGCACTTGGGGCAGCTTGCCGAGCTCCGGCGTGCGCAGAGAGTAGTGGATCAACTCGAACATCGCCTGCTCGCGTTCAGGAAACTCGACGAGCAGGTCGAAGTAGGCCTGCAACGCTGCGCGCACAGCTGAGCGGATGCCCGAACCGGGAGTCTCAGCGTCAGCCGGCACGTTCTCGAGGGTGGCAAGTGACACTCGGTGCTGGTCATCCACCACGAAGGAGATCACCTCGCGGATGAGCTCGTCCCGGCTGGTGAACGCGTAGTGGAAACTGGCGAGCGACATGTCGGCCTCGGCAACAATGGCCCGCGTGGTGGCGGCGTGCACACCATCACGCGCGATGACAGTAAGTGCGGCCTGCACGAGCGAAGCCCGCCGTTCTGTTGCGGCAACCCGTGCCATGCGAGCCTCCAGTGGGTCAGCTGACCCAGTCAGTTGACTCAACAATGGCGGTGATCGCGCCCCGCGTCAATACCGACGCGGGGCGCGATGTCAGCCGCTACGAGGCGCGGCTAGGCGCGATGCCGCCGCGTTCCCCGCAGCGAGCGACCGGCGAACCACCCGCCGAGGGCGAGCAACAGCAGTGCCGCTGCAGGCACCGACCACGGCACATCCGCTCCGGTTGCTGCGAGAGCCGGTAGAACCGCGAGCACATAGGTCGCGGTCACAGCGGGGCCGACGCCGTTCGAAGCGGTCACGGTGAAGGGATACGTGCCGGCCGCCAGCGGCGTGCCAGCGATCATCCCGGTAGTTGTGTCGAGTTCGACGCCAGCCGGCAAACCGCCCTCGGTGATCGTGGCGGTGGGTGACGGGCTGCCTGCCACCGGAAGCTGGAAGCTGAACCTGGTGCCGATAGAGGCCGGCGGCAGTTCCACGGTATCGAGGGAGGGGGTGGTGGTCACAGTCGAGGTGGTCGCGGAGTCGCATCCAGTCGGGGCGGTGATCTTGTCATTGATGAGAGTTACCGCGCCGGTGCGGGCGAGCAGGCGACCCTTCAGGTCAACTGTGCTGTCGAGACTAATGGAAGCGTTGGCCATGATCGTGCCGGTGAAGTCAGCGCCACTCCCCAGGGTCGCCGATGTCGGCACCCGCCAGAAGACGTTGCAGGAACTCGCCCCACCGCTCATCACGATCTTGCTGCCCGAAGCGATGAGCAGGCTGCTGGAGGCCTGGAACACCCAGACGGATGCTGCAGTGCCCTCGAGCGTCAGCACCCCGGTGAGGGACAGGTTGCCCGAATACACGCCAGGCACGAGCGACTGGCCGCCGAGGTTGGCGAGTCCGGTGCTGGTGGGGGTGAGGCTGCCAGCTACACCGTATGCCGTGGTGAGGTCATCCTGCGCCGACGCGGCGACAGCATCAGTTGCGTGCACGACACCGGATGTCTGGTTGCCTGGCGGGAATCCCGTGATCGACGTCTCCGGGCTCACCCCGATGTCGCCCGCGATGACCGACGAGCCGGTGTTCGTGACCGCACTTGATCCGAGCACGCCGAATGTCGTCGCGGTGCCGAGATTGATCGGACCGTCGATGGATGTCGCGGCGAACCCCGGCGACGCTACGAAGAGGGCCGATGAGAGCGCCAGCGCGAGTGCGACCGGCGCCAGGCGCCTGATGCGTGCAGCGCTGGTCTTGCCTGCAAAAATGCTGGTCTTACCTGCAAAAGCCGTCGCCGAAAAGATGCTTGTCGCCATGATGATGTGCCCCAGATCCCCACAGGCGTGGCCACGAACCACGTGACGAGACTACCCCGTCTACCCCCGTATACCCGTTCTACCCCCATTTCCCTCATTGTGGGAAAAGAGGGGTACAGCAGCCCTAAATGCCCCCCGAACTGGGGGCAATTCGTTACCTGGAGGGGTCGATCCAGTTGGTCGGCGGTTCGGCCCTGCCGGTCTCGGCGAGCCAGCGGTCCCCCTGCTCCTGCAGCGCGGCGATCAGCGGAAAGATCTGCTCAGACGGAATCCGCACCCGCGCGTTCACGACGGCTTCGAGCACCGACGGCGCGGACAGGTCGACCTCGCCGCCAGGCGTGACGGAAGGATGCACTGGAGCAGTCACCGTCTGAAAGTCGAGCACGAACGTGGTTGGCGTGTGCCACACCGCAACGAAGTCGGCGAAGACGCCCACCCGTTCCGATTCCGGAAGCTGGGACTGCAGGGTGGTCTGTGTGGGGTCGTCGGCCATGCGTCGAGCCTATGCCCGGCGGGTGCGTCGGGTGCTGACGCGGCATGATG
>JAODLU010000093.1 GCA_025464125.1 Microbacteriaceae bacterium
ATGGCCAACTCGGGCTCGGCAGCCATCCTGTCTGCACACCTGCCGGAGTCAGGCGCCACACGAATATTCGGAGCGAGCGAGCCCGCGATCACCGCTGGGATGCTGGCACCAACAGGTCTTGCGAAGCCCGTCGATGGCGGCTACCTCGTGACCGGCCGCTACGGTTTCGCCAGCGGGTCTGCCCACGCCAACTGGATCTGCGCGGGCGCTCGCATCGACGACGAACAGAAGACCGGCATCATGCTGGCGGTTCCCCGCGCGGAGGTTGAGTTCCTCGGCAACTGGGATGTGTATGGGCTTCGCGGAACCGGCAGTGTCGACTACAGGCTGGAGTCAGTCTTCGTGCCCAAGGACGCGGTTTTTCTGCGGGAAGGCGCAGTACCGCTGCGCGGGCAACCCAGCCTCGGTCTTGGCCTCCTGGTCGGGCTGATCGGGCACCTCGGCGTGGCCCTTGGCACCGCCAAGCGTGCACTCGAAGAAGTCGTTGGCATAGCTGACATGGGTAGGGGGCGCCCCGGCATGCCTCCCATGCGCGAGCAGCCACACTTTCTTCACGAGTTCGTGGTCACCGAGGGCAAATACCGCGCCGCACGCGCGTATTCGATGGAGGTACTGGTCGATGCAGTTGATTCCCTGCGCGACGGTGGTCCGCTGTCGCGCACGCGCGGCAACCGGGTCCAGCAGGCGACAACGCTCGGAGTCAGGATGGCGTCTGAAGTCGTCAGCGCCTGCTACTCATGGTCGGGCAGTGTCGGGCTCAGGAGGCCGCATCCCCTCGGACGGCTCATGGGAGAAATGACCGGGCAGAGCCAGCACGGGCTCGTCGACCCCAACTCGCTGGTGTTCGCCGGCCCCGGCCTGATGGACGACTACCGCCACTGACCGACCCGGTGCAGCGCCGATGGCAGCACCACACCACCGCACGATCCTTTCCCGCCCGGCGCTACAACGATGGAGGCAGTCCGAGTGGACTTTCAGCACAACGACAAGACGAAGGCCCTGCTCGAGCGGGTCGAGAATTTCATGGACGAGCATGTCTATCCGGCCGAGCCAGAGTTCCTTCGCCGGATGAACGAGGGCGGCCCGATCGGCAGCTCGCAGGTGCTGCACGACCTGCAGGAGAAGGCAAAGGCAGAGGGTCTCTGGAATCTTTTCTTCCATCATGGGCTGCACGAATTGAACAACGTCGAGTTCGCACCTCTCTGCGAGGCAATGTCGAAGGTCTACTGGTCGCAGATCGTCTTCAACAGCATGGCGCCGGACACGGGCAACATCGAGACGCTCGAGGCGTTCGGCACAGAAGCGCAGAAGGAACAGTGGATGAAACCGCTGCTCGCGGGCGAGATCAGTTCCGCGTTCGCAATGACGGAACCGGATGTCGCCTCCTCCGATGCGACGAACATCAGGTTGAGCATCCACCGCGACGGCGACGAGTTCGTCATCAATGGCCGCAAATGGTGGACGTCGGGCGTGGCGGACCCGCACTGCAAGCTCTTGATCGTGCTGGGCCGCGACGCCGATGCCGACCCGGACGCGAAGCACGGTAAGCACACGATGCTCCTGGTTCCGAAGGACAGCCCCGGCATCACTGTCGTGCGCGAACTGAGTGTTTTCGGCTACAACGAGTGGCCGCACGGCCACGGCGAGGTGCTGTTCGAGGACGTGCGGGTTCCAGCCGAAGCGGTGCTGCTGGGAAAGGGTCGCGGCTTCGAGGTTGCCCAGGGGCGGCTCGGCCCCGGTCGCATCCACTACGGCATGCGGTGCATCGGCCTCGCCGAGCGCGCACTGGAACTGATGTGCAGGCGGGTGCTCGAGCGTGAAACCTTCGGCGCGCCGATCGCTACCCGCACTGTCACTCTCGAGCGCATCGCCGAATCCCGCATCATGATCGACCAGGCGCGGCTGTTGGTGCTCAACGCCGCGCACCTGCTCGATACCGTCGGGGTCAAGGGAGCCCGCAAAGAGGTGGCGATGATCAAGGTCGCAGCACCGAACATGGCGTGCCAGGTGATCGACTGGGCCATCCAGGCGCACGGCGGAGCAGGCCTCTCGGCCGATACCCCACTCGCCTACTACTACTCCCGCGCACGCCTGATGCGAATTGGCGACGGCCCTGACGAGGTTCACCGCAACTCCATCGGCAAACTCGAGCTCGCTCGCTATAAGAAGAAGGGCTGACCATGTCGCTGTTCGACCTCACCGGCAAAGTCGCAGTCGTCACCGGTGCAAGCAGGGGCATCGGCCGCGCCATCGCGTTGCAGATGGCAGCCCACGGGGCAAAGGTCGTCGTCTCGAGCAGGAAGCTCGACGCCTGCGAGGCGGTCGTTGCCGAGATTCGCGCAGCAGGCGGCGAGGCCGTCGCTCGAATCTGCAACGTCAGCTACGTCGATCAGCTCCAGGCTCTCGTCGACGCGACGACCGCAGAATGGGGAGGCATCGACATCCTCGTCGCCAACGCCGCGATCAACCCGTTCTACGGCCCGAGCGCGGAGGCCACCGATGAGATATTCGCGAAAGTGATGACCACCAACGTGCAGCGCACCTTCCAGCTCTGCAACATGGTGATTCCACAGATGGCTGAGCGCCAGGACGGTGTGATCCTCATCGTCTCCTCGCTCGGCGGAATGCAGGGGTCGGCGAA
>JAODLU010000035.1 GCA_025464125.1 Microbacteriaceae bacterium
ATCTATGTTGCTGCGATCGATCTCGACGCTGAGCTCGAACAGCTCGCCAGCGCATTCACCACGTACACGGTGGTCGCGGTCATTGCCCTGCTCGCTATCGGCCTTGTCGGCTGGTTTGTGGCGGGGCGACTCCTCCGCCCGCTTCGGGACCTGCGTTCAGCGGCGAACCGCATCACGGCCAGTGACCGCCTGGAACGCATCCCGGTGCGCGGCCGGGACGACATCTCTGCCCTGACCACAACCATTAACGACATGCTCGACCGGCTCGATGGCGCGATGACGGCCCAGCGACAGCTGCTCGATGACGTGCGACATGAGCTCGCGACCCCCATCACGATCGTGCGAGGACACCTCGAACTGCTCGACTCCGGCAGTCCGACCGATGTTGAGTCGACGCGGGCCATCGCGCTCGATGAGCTGGACCGCATGTCGGGCCTCGTCGCCGACATCGAATCCCTCGCCGAGACGGCTCCGGCCACCCGCACCCGGGTGGACGCTGCCGAGTTCACTGCAGAGATCTTCGCGAAGGTCTCAGTCATCCCCCGGCACCGCTGGGTATTGGGCGATGCGGCGCGGGCGGTTGTGGCGATCGACTCCGCAAGGATCACCCAGGCGTGGCTGCAGCTCTGTGACAACGCGGCGAAATACTCCCCACCGGGCTCGGCTGTCACGATCGGCAGCTCTGCTGTCGACGATGGCATCGAGTTCTGGGTGGCAGACGAGGGGCCGGGCATCCCCGCGGATGCCCAGGCGCGAGTCTTCGAACGCTTCGGGCGAGTCGACACGGGACGCGGCATCCGCGGTTCCGGGCTCGGCCTTGCCATCGTCGCCGCTATCGCTGCGACGCACGGGGGACGGGTCACTCTGGCCTCGTCGTCGAACGGATCCCGTTTCGGCATCGTGGTACCTCATGAGGGGGAGGCATCGTGAGCAGAATCCTGGTGGCTGAAGACGAGGAGCGCATTTCGAGCTTCGTGGAGAAGGGCCTGCGAGCCGAGGGGTATTCGACGACGGTCGCAGCTACGGGCCCGGATGCCCTGGCGTTTGCCATCTCTGGCAACTATGACCTCGTGCTGCTGGATGTCGGGCTGCCCGGCATTGACGGCTACGAGGTGCTGCGGCGCATCAGGGCTAGCGACACCCAGCTTGCGGTGATCATGCTCACTGCGCGGAGTTCCCTGGCGGACACCATTGCGGGCCTCGACGGTGGTGCGAGTGACTACATGTCGAAGCCGTTCAAGTTCGATGAACTGCTGGCGCGCATCCGGGTACGGCTGAGGGACGCCGGCCAGGTCGGATCGACGACCATCGAGCACGCTGGCCTTGTGCTCGACCTGCGCACCCGGCGGCTGACCGCTGCTGGCCGCACAGTCGACCTTTCAGCTCGCGAATTCTCTCTTGCCGAGGAGTTCTTGCGCCACCCTGACCAGGTACTCAGTCGCGAGCAACTGCTCAGCCGGGTCTGGGGCGTGGATTTCGACCCGGGTTCCAACGTGGTGGACGTCTACGTGCGATACCTCAGGGCGAAGCTCGGCTCCGACCGCATCGAGACGGTGCGGGGAGCCGGCTACCGCCTAGTCTAGTTGTCGCGGCCCGACTGGCCCGAGTCATCGGATCCGTGATGGCCTGAGTCGTCTGATCCCTCGGTACCTGACCCGTCGTGACCGGACCCGTCGTGGCCCGAGTCATCCGTCCCGTCCTGCCCCGAGTCGCTGCTCGATGAGCCTGTGCCCGAGTTGTCGGGTTGGGTCGAGTCGTCAGCGCCGCCGTGGGTCTCATTTTCGACGCCGCCGACGCCATGGTTTCCGTCGTCGTTCGGGCCGTCGTCACTGACGCCGTTAGAGCGATCGCCGCCGTTGTCATCGGGTGTGGCTGACGGGGAAGGGTCTGTCGTCACCGGTGCTGTTGGCGAGTCGGGCGTGCTGGTCGGCGTGGGATCAACACCGTGGTCGTCAGCAGTGCTGGAACTCGTCGGCCGCGGCGTTGCGTCCACACCCGCGTTCCCGCTCGCGTTCGCTGCCAGCACGCCTCCGCCGACGAGCACCCCGAAACCGAGCACCACTGCGGCACCGATGGCCGGCCAGTTCGCCCGCTTTCGCACCGCGCCGGATGTCGTGTTCTCGTCTTGGCTGTTGGTTGGCTCATTCATGGCATGCCTCCTGTAGTGGGTCCGACAGCCGAACCCTCAGTACTGAGCCTCATGTGCAGAGATGAGACGCTCGCGAGGTGTCGATGAGAGTGCTCTCATCAGCCAGCTCAGCCGTGCCGGCCAGTTCAGCCGTCGGAGCTCGTCTTGCCTGAGCCAGAGGTACCGGACCCGGACTCGACTGATCCCGACTTGCCGGATCCGCCGCTGGTGCCCCCGTCGCCCGTGCCTCCGCCGCTCGTGCCGCCACCGTTGTCGTCGCCGACGTCGTGCGGCGGCTCCGGCGTCACGACTGTCGGCTCCGGGGTTGGCGTGTCGTCGTTTGCCGAGGTGCTCGGTCTGACGCTGGGTGTCGCAGCCGCCGAGGGGGTCGCAGACGGCGTTTCCGAAGGCTCGGCGCCCGGCGCGACTCCAGGCGCCAAGCCCGGTGCGACGATAGGTGCGACATCCAGCGCCCGGCCAGCCGAGTCACCGGGGGATGCGGCAATGGCGACGACTGCAGCGCCCGTCACGGCGGCGAGCAGCACGGCCAGGGCGGTTATGAGGGTGACAGGACTCCGTCGCATCCACCCATACTGCCCCGCCGCGCCACTGCCGTGCTCGAGTGTGAGAGCGTTCTCATCCGGGATGTTCAGCCGACGAGCGCTGCCTCCGGCTCGTGCAGGACTGCGACCTCGTCGACCGGCCGCTTCCATCGCGACGCGATGATCGCAGAGCCGAGCGTGACGATAGACAGGATCGCGAGCACGACACCCGGATGCCACCACGCACCCCCTGAGGCGATCGAGAGCCCCTGCGTTGCCAGCGGCACCAGCCCGGAAATGGCCGCGGCCACGGCGTAGGCGATGGCCAGTGCGCTGTACCTGATCGGCCCGCCGAAGATATCCGCCATGAGCCCACCGAGACCAGCCCAGGCGAGCGTCGGCAGGATTCCGCCAACGATCATCGTGGCGACCAGGATCGGGAACGT
>JAODLU010000037.1 GCA_025464125.1 Microbacteriaceae bacterium
GAAATGCCTCCCCAGATGCCGATGGCAAGCGGGCGCATCCGTTCGCTCACCGAACTGACCAGCAGTGTGAGGGACAGGGGGAGAAGGGCCGCTGCGCCGAGGCCCTGCAGGGCCCTGGTGACGATAAGCATCCAGGGCTCGGTGCTGAGGGCCGACATCGCGGATGCCACCGTGAAGATAGCGATCCCGGTCACGAACAGGGTGCGCCGGCCGAACCTGTCACCGAGCGCCACGGCCATGAGCATGAAGGTGGCGAACGAGAGCGTGTATGCGTTGACGAACCACTGCAGTTCGTCGATGCCAGCGTTCAGGTCGGTCCGGATGACCGGCAGGGCGCTCGTCATGACGAGGTTGTCGAGGGTCGCCATGAACATGGGAAGCGATGCCGCGATGATGGCAAGCCAGATCGGAATCCGGCGACGGGTGGTCGTGGCTTCGTCTGCCACGCGTTCTGTGATGGTCACTGTCTCTCCCCGAGGCGATGGTGGTGAGCGATAAGTTATCGTGCGATTACTTATCTAGCCACCATAGTTATCGCCTGATAACCTGTCAAGCGTGATCAAGACAACGGCGACGAAGACAACGACGACAAGGATGCGCGCCGAGGATCGTCGTGAACTCATCCTCGAGGCCGCCACCCGCGTGTTCGGCGACTTCGGCTACGAAGGCACCACGACCGCTGGGATAGCAAGGGCTGCAGACGTCAGCCAGCCGTACGTGGTTCGGGTGTTCGGCACTAAGGAGAAGCTTTTCCTCGAGGTGCTCCAGCGGGCTCTCGCCCTGCTGCTCTCGGCCTTCCGGGCAGCGCTCGCTGACGCATCCGATATTCCCGTGCACAGGCGACTCGGCATCGCCTATGTCGAACTGGCCGCGAACCGGGGCCTCCTCTTATCGCTGATGCACGCATACGTGCTTGGCCGCGACCCGGTGATCGGACCGGTCGGGCGCAGCGGCTTCATGAGCGTCTACAGGTTCATGCGAGACGAGGCGGGCTTCAGCGCAGATGAGACACAGGAGTTCCTGGCCGGTGGCATGCTGATCAACACGATGATCGGACTCAGGATGACCGACGACTACGACAGCGACGCGCAGGTGCGTGAGCTGCTCGACACAGCCTTTCCCGAGAAGCTCGACATCCTGCTCCTGGTGGCTGCAGACCAGCGCGCGGAAGAATCGTGACCGGCGCTGGCACTCGCAGCGGCATCCTGCTCATCGACAAGCCCCAGGGCCTAACGAGTCACGATGTCGTGGCCCGCACGCGCAAGTCGGCAGGTACCAGGCGAGTGGGCCACGCTGGCACCCTCGATCCCATGGCGACCGGTTTGCTCGTTCTTGGCATCAATTCGTCAACCAGGCTGCTGACCTGGGTGGTCGGTCTCGACAAGGAGTACTTCGCGACGATCCGGCTCGGCGCTGCAACGAACACCGATGACGCAGAAGGCGAGGTGATCTCCGGTGCACCGGCAGCGGATATCACCCTCGCTGAAGTCGAATTGGCCATGGTGCCCATGCGCGGCGCCGTGCAACAACGCCCGAGCAGCGTCAGCGCGATAAAAGTGGGCGGCAAGCGGGCATACACGCTTGCGCGCGCGGGGGAGCAGCTCGAGCTGGCGGCCAGGCGTGTCACTATCTCAGCGCTGCAACTGCTCGGCTCCGAAGTTGTTGGCGGATTCCTCGACCTCGAGGTGCGAGTGGAGTGCTCTTCTGGCACCTATGTTCGCGCGATCGCGAGGGACCTCGGGGCAGCCCTCGGCGTTGGTGGCCACCTGACTGTGCTGCGGCGAACGCGCATCGGGCCGATCGAGGTTGCGGATGCCGTGGGGCTTGACGACCTCGACGTCGCCTCGAGCATGCTGGCTCCTGCATACATCGCAATGAAGCTCTTCGCCCATTACGAACTGGATGACTCTGAAGCGACAGACCTCGCCCACGGCAAGCGCCTGCAGGTGACCGGCCAGATAGATGGCGGGCCGGTTGCAGCAATCGAGCCCGATGGCCGCCTGGCCGGACTTGTCGAGATCGCCAGCGGGGTCGCGCGGCCCCTGGTCAACTTTCCGAAGGACCCGACCGAATGATCGAATGGTTCACCTGGGCACAGGTAGGCGTGGCAGTGCTTGCAGGTCTCATTTGCCTGGCTCTCGGATTCGCCGGAAAGATTCCCAACGACTACAGCCTCGGAGTTGCCCTGCTGGTCGAGCTGCTGCTGCTGGCCCAGCTGGTCGTTGCTATTGTGGCGCCGCTGGCAGGCAACCCGCCGACAGGCAGCCTGCCTGAGTTCTACATCTACTTGGTCTCGGCCATAATCCTGGTGCCTCTTGCGGGATTCTGGGCGCTGGTGGAACGCACCAGGTGGAGCACCGTAGTGCTCGGTGTGGCTTGCCTGGCGGTTGCGGTGATGGTCTACCGCATGTACCAGATCTGGACCGTCCAAGTGGCCTAATCTAGATCCCGATGACTGAGAACACTTCACCCAGCAGGCTCGGAGTCGGTCGCGTGCTCGTGGCGGTCTACGGCATCCTCGCGATTGCCGCTACCGGTCGATCGGTGTTCCAGATCATCGATCGCTTCCACGAGGCACCCCTGGCCTTCTCGTTGTCAGCCGTCTCTGCTGTCGTATACATAGTGGCTACTATCGCGCTGGTCGCGCCAGGTCGCACCTGGTACAGGGTGGCTGTGGCCACCATCGGATTCGAACTGGCGGGTGTGCTGGTCATCGGCACGATCAGCCTCGTCGCCCCGGGCATCCTGGGTCTTCATAGCGCGAATCCGTTCGGTCGCGAGGCCACCGTCTGGTCTGCGTATGGCGCGGGCTACCTGCTGGTGCCTCTCGTGCTGCCCGTGCTCGGACTCCTCTACCTTCGCGGTCGCCGAAACGTGATGCGGTCAGCAGCATGATGGTTTTCCAGTCTGTCGCCGACGTGCCAGACGACTTCGGGCCATCAGCGGTGACAATCGGCAAGTTCGACGGGGTGCACCTCGGTCACCGCACGGTCATCGACCAGGTCAGGCGCACCGCTGCCGAGCGTGGGCTGGTCTCGACCGCGCTCACGTTCGATCGCAATCCGCTCGCCGTCCTGCGCCCTGCCATCGCGCCGGTCAGCCTGACGAGCAACGCCCAGAAGCTCGAGTTGCTGGCGGCCAGCGGCCTCGAGGCAACGCTGATGGTGCAGTTCACCAAAGAGTTCAGCGAAGAAAGCCCCGAACGGTTCGGAACGGAGATACTTGCGGGTGCGCTCAACGCGCGAGTCGTCTACGTCGGAGACAGCTTCCGGTTCGGCAAGCAGGCAAAGGGCACGGTGGAAGACCTGCGGCGCATGGGGCAGGACCTCGGCTTCGAAGTGCGCTCGATCGACAAGGTGAGCATCGGTGGCATGGCGGTGTCATCCACGCGGATCAGGAGTGCCATTTCCGCGGGGGCCGTCAAACAGGCAGGTCGACTGCTTGGGCGAGCACCCACGGTGCGGGGAGTTGTCGTGCACGGGCAGCACCGCGGTCGGGAGCTCGGTTACCCGACGGCGAACCTCGCCCCGGACTTCGAAGGATTCGTGCCAGCTGACGGCGTCTACGCTGGCACGGTCACAGTGGCGGGCACTGCGTATCCTGCAGCGATCTCCGTCGGCAACAACCCCACGTTCGTTGGAGTTCCGGAGAAGCAGGTCGAGGCGCACCTGCTCGACCAGGCCATCGACCTGTACGGCCAGACGGTCGAGGTCGCGTTCCTGGACTTCGTGCGCCCTATGGTGAAGTTCGCCGGCATGGAAGAACTGGCTGTCCAGATGATCGCTGACGAAGCGAAGATCAGGCAGGTCCTGTCGGGCCTCGTTCGCCCGTAGTCACCGCATGTTCGGTCCTGTGCGATCGGCGGTGCCGGCGCGCTATGAGCGCACCGGCAGGCCGCGTGCTACTTGATGGCTCCGAGACGGCGGGAGCGGTCAGCTCCACGCGCGGTCACCAGTGACGCTCCGCCATCCAGCGCGATCAACTGGCCGGTGATCCAGTCAGAGGAGATGATGCCGTCGATGCCCTCCGCGATGTCCTCGACCGTTCCTACCCTGCCGAGCGGCGTGGTCTCCGCGATTCGCTCCTTATAGCCGGGGGAGGAGAGCGCCTTATCCATCATGGGGGTGTCGGTCGGCCCGACAGCAACGGCGTTGACCCGGATGCCGGCGGAGCCCAGTTCGACTGCTGCGCACCTGGCGAAGTGTGCGACCGCTGCCTTGCTGCTCGAGTACATGGAGTGGCCGGGATCGGCCACTGTGGCGTTGACGCTCGAAATGATGATGATGCTGCCGGGAAGGCCCGCGCCAAGCATGGCGCGCACCACAGCCTGCACAGAGAGGAACACTCCGCGCACGTTCACGTCGTACGTGCGATTCCAGTCCTCAAAAGAGATGTCGGCGATCGAGCCGACCAGGCCGACCCCTGCACTCGCCACGAGGATCGTCGGCACGCCGTACTTCTCAAGGGTTTCGGCGATCGCGGCATCGATGGATGCCGGGTCGCTCACGTCGCAGTAGATGTCTGCGCCCTTCAGATCCCAGGAGACGGCTGTCGCTCCGTTGGCCTCGAAACGTTCCTTGGCCGCCTTGCCGATACCGGAAGCACCACCGGTTATGACAGCGATTGCACCTTGATATTTCATCGTCTTCTCCATCCCTGGCGGCGTGGCCACCCCCCTCGCGCCGTCGTTGGCGTTCGGGTGTTTCACAGGCTTCTTCGCCCGCTTTGTTTTGCTTCGCTAAACAGTCTCATGCCTGAGCGGAATTTATATAGTGGTCCTTCAGGAAGATCGTTTGGTATTGCAAAAATGGTATAGCCTTTGCGCAGCCCGAGCTTCTTATTCAGAGCCTCGAAACTGAAATCCGATCAATGAAGACGGAGGAGCGTTGTGATGAGCGACACGATCAATACGGCCACTGAGCCCATCCCGGCTATTGCCATTAAGAGCCTTACGAAGAGTTTTGCCGGCGTGCAAGCACTCAAGTCTGCCGAGCTTGAGGTGCGTCGCGGCGAGGTGCATGCCTTGCTCGGTGTCAACGGGTCGGGCAAGTCGACACTGATCAAGGTGCTCGCCGGATTCCACCGTCCCGACCCCGGTGCAGAAATCATGCTGGGTGGCGAGCCTCACGAAGCCGGGTCTGCTTCTGCTGCCCACGCGGCGGGCCTGCGGTTCATTCACCAGGACCTCGGCCTGATCGACACGTTGACGGTAGAAGAGAACTTCAGCCTGGGCACGAAGTCTGGTCGCGGCTGGTTGTCGGACCGTCGCGAGCAGAAGAGGGTGCAGGCGATCCTCGACCGCTATGAGGTCGACATCGACGCAAAGTCGCTTGCGCTGGAACTCTCTCCGACGCACAGGTCGATCCTCGCCATCCTTCGCGCTGTGGAAGACCAGATGGGCAGCGACGGCATCGTGGTGCTCGATGAGCCGACAGCCGCCCTTCCCCGTGACGAAGTGCACCAGCTGTTCCGAATCATCAAGCGCCTCAAGGCGACAGGCGTGACAATCGTCTACGTCAGCCACCGCATGCCTGAAATCCTCGAGATCGCAGACAGGGTCACTGTCCTGCGAGACGGTCGCACGGTGGCGACAGCTGAGGCTGCAGACCTCACCCTCGACTCGCTTGTGAAGCTTGTGCTCGGATTCGACCTCAAGGCCCTGTCGCGCACAGCCGCTGACGCAGAACTGGGCGACGTCCAGCTGTCAGTCACCGGCCTGACCGGTGACGTCGTTGAAGACTTCGACCTCGAGGCGCGAGCTGGCGAGGTCATCGGCGTCACAGGCTTGCTCGGCTCTGGTTATGAAGACGTGCTCGGCCTGGTGTTTGGCGCAGCCAAGCCGTACAGCGGGTCGATTCGCCTTGGCGGGCTCGATGTGACCGGTGAAGATCAGGCTCACCGCATTGCGAATGGACTTGCCTACGCCCCGGCGGACCGCAAGCACCTTGGATCGATGCCCGAATGGAGCGTACGCGAGAACCTCACACTGCCCGACCCGCCGTCGCATCGCTTCATGGGCTGGATGACCAAGCGCCGTGAGGTTGCCGAGACTCTCGAGTGGATCGAGAAGATGGACGTCGTGCCCGTTGAGACCGAAAAGGTCTTTGCCACGCTGTCTGGTGGCAACCAGCAGAAGGTCGTCATGGGCCGCTGGCTGCGCATGCAGGCCAAGGCGATCATGCTCGACGAGCCGACCAACGGTGTCGACGCTTCAGCGAAGCGAGCGATTCACCTCGCGCTCCGTGAGGCCGCGGCCAATGGCGCGGCCGTCATCGTGTCGTCGTCTGACATCGAAGAACTTGTCCAGGTGTGCGATCGCGTGCTCGTGATGGGTGACGGTCGCATCCGCGCCCAGCTCGTCAAGGGCGAGCTCACTGACGACGCCCTGAACACAGCGGTGATGACCGCTACTGCAGCGGCTTAGACCATGGCCTGCTGTGAAAAACCATATTTCCGAGCCACAAAAAAGGATGACTGATCACATGACAAATGACACTTCGGTCGACCCCGGCGTCGACGCACCGCTCGCTCCGGCCACTGCCGGCCCGGCCCCCGCAAGCGCCCCGCAGAAAACCGGTGGATCCTGGACCTCGAAACTCCAGGTCAACCGTTTCAGCGGTATCTACCTGTGGGCGGCACTCATCCTGCTGTTTTCCCTGTGGATCCCTAACCTCTTCCTGACCAACGCGACCCTGCAGGGCATCATTGCCGACCAGTCGGTCACGATCATCCTTGCGATGGGCGTCATGGTTGCACTGGCCGCTGGCCAGTACGACCTGTCGGCTGCCCAGGTGCTCGGCTTCGCCGCAGTCAGCACTGCCTGGCTGATTTCGGTCGCCAAGGTGAATCCGGTGCTCGCAGTTCTCATCACGGTGGTGGGTTGCGCGATCATCGGACTGATAAACGGCCTGCTTGTGGCGGTTGTCGGCATCAACAGCTTCATCGCAACGCTGGGTACGAGTTCCATCGTGCTCGCGTTGACCTCGCTGCTGTCTGGCGACCGACTCGTCGGACCGGTGACTGACAGCTTCAAGCAGATAGCCCTGGCTAAATTCTTCGGAGTGCCAGTTCTCGTGGCGTACATCATCGTGGCCTCAGTTCTGGTCTGGTACGTGCTGGAGCACACCCCAGTCGGTCGACGCCTGTCAGCCACTGGAGCCAACATCGAGACTGCGCGCCTCGTCGGTGTGAGGGTCAAGAAGTACATCGTGGTGAGCATGGTCATTTCTGCGGCCATGGCCTCGCTTGCCGGTGTGTTGCTGGTGGCCAGGGTCGGCACCGTGTCTTCGACTATCGGTCCGTCGTACCTGCTGCCGGCCTTCGCCGGAGTGTTCCTCGGCACCACGCAGCTGAAGCCCGGTCGATTCAATGTATGGGGAACGCTGCTAGCGCTCTTCCTGCTTGCCACGGGCGTCAAGGGCTTCCAGCTGGCCATCGGCGCCAACTGGATCACCTACGTGTTCAACGGTTTGGCACTGATCGTCGCGGTCGGTCTCGCTGTTGTCTTCGAACGGCGCCGCACAACGAAGGTCAAAGACACACCGAAGGTCAAAGACATTTCGAACTAGCACTTCCTCACCGTCGTGGGTGGAGGCCTGCCCGCGACAGTCAGATTTCTCGCTTGGGCAGACCGCTCATGCGGGCCGCAGGACCAGGAAAGGATCGAACCCGCCATTTCCGAGGCACCAAGAGACCACGTCTCCAGAAACACCATCACAGCAAAATCACACGCAACCACAGCAATCACAAGGGAGTGCTTTGTAATGAGAACCACCAAGATAGCCCTGCTGGTCGGAGTTGTCGCAGCCGCGATGCTCCTCAGCGCATGTTCAAGCGGAGGCGGAAGCAGCAGCGGATCGGGTTCGAGCACAGGCTCGATCAACGCCACAGCGAAAGCTGCAGCCGTCAAAGCCGTGGCTGACGCCAGTAAAATCCCAGAGGCCCTGACTCCCACCACGCTGACCAAGAAGGCGCCGACCGGCAAGTCGATCATCATCATCGGTTGCCCGGTCCAGGCGTGCACGGTCGGCACTGACCAGGCTGTCCTGGCCGCAAAGGCGCTGGGATGGACCGCAAAGGTCATCGTCGCCGACTTCACCCCTGAGGCGTTCCTGTCGTCGTTCGACTCGGCTCTTCAGCTGAAGCCCGATTACCTGATGTACATCGCTGTTCAGCCTTACGACGTGATCAAGGACAAACTGCTGCAGTTCAAAGCTGCAGGCATCCCGGTCATTGCGAACTCGCCAGCTCCGAACATCGTGGTCGGCGGGGACTCGCCGATCGTCGGCGCTGTCGCTGCTGGCAAGGTCACCGAGAAGTTCAGCAAACTGCAGGCCGATGTCGTTATCGCTGACGCGAAGAAGGACATCGATCACGTGACGTTCATGTACGACCCGGCTTCGCCGACGTACGTGCAGGGCGTTGAGGTCTTCACGAAGGAGATCGAAGCAGCCGGCGGCCACGTCGACCAGTTCAAGATCAACCAGGGCGATGCTGGAACAACCCTCACGGGCCAGATCGTCAGCT
>JAODLU010000073.1 GCA_025464125.1 Microbacteriaceae bacterium
CGCACACGGATGCCCGGGTAGAGGCTCTCGGCGTAGTGACCGATCGCGTGCAGGAGGTGGGTCTTGCCGAGCCCGGAGTCGCCGTAGATGAAGAGAGGGTTGTACGCCTTGGCCGGTGCCTCAGCAACAGCGACAGCGGCTGCATGGGCGAAGCGGTTCGATCCGCCGATAACGAAGTTGTCGAAGTTGTATTTGGGGTTCAACCTCGAATCAGCGGGGCGACCTCCACCGGAGAAGCTGCTTTCAACTGGAGCCGGCGACGGCTGTTCGATGTAGGAGACCGGCTCGCCGATGGTCTCGGTTGGTTCCTGCAGCGCGTCGCGCGTGATGTCTGGGTTGACCACAATGGCGAAGTTGCTGACCGAATGGTCCTCGTCGAGACTCGTGATCGCGTTCAGCAGGGGAAGCCGGATGCGCTGCTCGAGCATGCCCCGCGTGAGGTCATTCGGCACTTCCAGGTACAACGTGCCGGCCATGACGCCCCGCGGCTCGACGAGGCTCAGGAAGCCCTGCAGCTGCGGAGTAATGCGCTCGTCTTCACGCAGACTCGAGAGGACTGAACGCCAGATGTCCCGGGTTGGGTCTGCAATGTCAGTCATGATTTCCTCGCTCGTGCCGGTAAGTTACCCACAGGGTTATCCACCGACTGTGTAGTCAGGCCACCTTAGTTTGTGGCGGCATGTCGCTGCCACAGGTTGTGAGTCCACATGTGGATAATGCATTTCGCTCTCGGTGGGGTTTGACCGCAGCCCATAAAGACCGTATTTTTAATCAGTTGACTTCTGCCCCCTGGGCGAACCAGTACTTCCCTGGCAATCTGTGCTCTATTTATTCGGGCCGGCCAATCGGAGTTCCGAAACGTGGAGATCGAAAAATGAGCAAGAGAACCTTCCAGCCGAACAACCGGCGCCGTGCCAAGGTGCATGGTTTCCGCCTGCGCATGCGCACTCGCGCTGGCCGCGCCATCCTTGGTGCCCGCCGTCGCAAGGGCCGCACCGAGCTCTCCGCGTAGCTTCGGCTCGTGCTGGCCAGGGCCAACCGGCTCGTACGTGCCGATGACTATCGTCGCCTCGTTCGTCGTGGGCGACGTTTCTCGACCCCGCACGCGGTTATCTACCTGGCCCGCTCCGACTCCGCTCAGCCCCCAAGGTTCGGTTTCATCGTTCCTAAAACCGTGGGCGTCGCGGTTGCTCGCAACCTCGTCCGCCGCCGCCTGAAGGCCCTCAGCTACTCCGTCATAACGTCGGTGGCTCCGGGAACCGACGTTGTCATCCGGGCACTGCCAGGCTCAGCCCAGTTGGGGTGGGATACCCTGCGAGCGGAGATCTCCGAGGCCCTGGATGGAGGAGTGCTGCGACCGTGAAACGTGTGCTGTCGTTCCTGCTGCTCCTCCCCCGCAACATCTGCGTGCCGGTTCTGAAGGCCTACCGCCTCGTCATCTCACCGCTTTACGGTGATGTGTGCAGGTATTACCCCTCTTGCTCGGCCTACGCACTGGGTTCCATCCAGCAGCACGGTGTCATCAGGGGCGTATTCCTCGGAACGCTTCGCATTGCACGCTGCCACCCATGGGCGGCAGGCGGCGTCGATGATGTACCCGAACGTCACGTACACAAGTACGCGGTAACCCGGTTTGGTTTTGTCGTAGTAGCTGGCCACGGAAAGGTGACCTGAGTCATGCAGAACATTATCGAGAGCGTTGTTGCCTTCTTCGGCACGATCCTCTGGCCCATCAAGTGGGTCGTCGAGTTCCTGCTCGTTGCCTGGCATGAGATCTGGACCTTCGTTGGCATGGACCCGGATGCCGGCCTCACCTGGATCCTCTCGGTTGTCGGACTCGTGCTCGTCATTCGGGCTGCGCTGATTCCGATCTTCGTCCGCCAGATCAAGAGCCAGCGCCGCATGCAGGAAGTGGCGCCGCAACTCAAGAAGATCCAGGACAAGTACAAGGGCAAGAAGGACCCGTTCTCCCGCGAGGCGATGTCCCGCGAAACGATGGAGCTCTACAAGCGCACCGGCACCAACCCACTCGCTTCCTGCCTCCCCCTGCTCATCCAGATGCCTATCTTCTTCAGCCTGTTCTCGGTGCTGCACAATGCACAAACCGGCATCGATGGCATTGGCCTCCTCAACAAGAGCCTGTCGAACTCGTTTGGCCACTCGTCGTTCCTTGGTGCTCCCCTTCACCTCGCTTTCGCCACAGCGAACGGCAACGCATCGGTAATCGTGCTCGCCGTTGTGATGGTTGCTCTTATGACGGCATCGCAGTTCATCACCCAGCTGCAGATCATGTCGAAGAACCAGTCGCCGGAGATGAAGGCCAGCCCGACCTACCGACAGCAGCGCATCCTGCTGTACATCCTTCCGCTGGTGTTCCTCTTCTCGGGATACAACTTCCCCCTCGGTGTGATGTTCTACTGGCTCACCACGAACATCTGGACGATGGCCCAGCAGTTCCTGGTCATTAGGAATATGCCTACTCCTGGCTCTGAGGCGGCCCTGGCCCGCGAATCTCGCGTGGCGAAGAAGGCCCAGCGCCGCGGTGGTTTCACGATTGTGGAGGATGCGCCAGTGGTTGCCGAGCCCAGGGTCACCCAACGGGTGCAGCCGGTCAATTCCAAGAACCGCAATAAAAAGAAGACCGGCAACAGGCGCTAGTAGCGTCGGCCAACGGTCCCCTAGTTTCAGTTCGAACCAAGTCCCAGAAAGAGACAGCTCATGGCAGAGACCAATCCAGCCCTCGACGTGGCAGAGACGCCTGATCTCGAGGCAACCGAAGTTGAGATCAGCGAACACAGCAATCCAGACGCGCAGGCCGCGCCAGCCGCTGGCGACAGCCATGGGCCGCGCTCGGTAACCCAGCTCGAGGAAGAGGGCGAGATAGCGGCCGACTACATCGAGGAGCTGCTCGATATCACCGACCTCGATGGTGACATCGACATCGACGCGCGAGACGGTCGCGCGTACCTCTCCGTCAACTCCAGCCAGGACAGCAACCTGCGCCTGCTCTCGAAGCCGGACACCGTGAATGCCCTCCAGGAGCTCACCCGGATCGCGGTTCAGGCGAAGACCGGTGTGTTCTCCCGTCTGATCCTGGATGTCGGCGGCTCCCTCCAGACCCGGGAAGCCGAGCTCTCGGCTCTCGTCGACCGTGCAGTCGACCGCCTGGAAGGGGGCGCGGAGTCCGCGTCTCTGCCGTCGATGTCCTCGTACGAGCGCAAGCTCGTGCACGACCTCGTGGCTGCTCGCGGCTTCGTATCGGAGTCCGAGGGCGAAGGTTCCGATCGCCACACGGTCATCCGCCGCGCATAGTTTCACGTGAAACATCGCGGGGCATGAGCGTGGAAGAACTCGAGACCGAGCCTCAGGCGGCGGCAGCGCTGTTCGGTGAGCGGATCCAGGTCGCACGCCAGGACCCGGCGCACCTCGCCGAGCGCGGGGAGGAACTGGGGCTGATCGGGCCGCTGGAGATTCCGCGGCTGTGGAGCCGCCACATCCTGAATTGCGCTCTGATGGCCCCGCTGGTTTCTGGCCGGGTCGGCGATGTGGGTAGCGGGGCCGGGCTGCCCGGTCTGGTGCTCGCCATCGCCAGGCCCGACGTCACGATGATCCTGATCGAGCCGATGGAGAGGCGAATCGATTGGCTCCGCTCGGTGGCCGATGCGCTCGGTCTCGACAACGTCGAGGTCGTGCGTG
>JAODLU010000092.1 GCA_025464125.1 Microbacteriaceae bacterium
GGGGGCGGTGCTGCAAGTGGATGGGCATCCCGACGTGCTCGACGAGGAGGGGATCCGTTACGACGCCGGGCTCTCCACGCTGTTGAAGGAGGCAAGCGCCGCGAACACGATCGACCTTCGCATCCACGATTTCTTCGACGATGACGAACTGTGGAACTACCTCTCCAGCCTTGACGTGTCTGTTCTCCCTTATCGCTTCGGCACCCACTCCGGATGGCTCGAGGCCTGTCGCGACCTGGGAACGGCCGTGGTCGCGCCGGACTGCGGGTACTACCGCGAGCAGGGGCCGGTGTTCGAGTATGTGAACAACGAGACCACGTTCGACGCCGCATCGCTGGATCGCGCTGTGTGCCGTGCCTACGCGATGGGCGGGCATCCTGCGGCTTTGATCGAGCAGCGTCGAGAGCAGCGTCGTGCACTGGCGGACGCCCACTACGCGCTTTATCGTTCGCTGCTCGAATGACGCCGCTTCGTATCTGCCTCATCGCCTCTAGCCGCTTTCCCGTGGCCGAGCCGTTCGTGGGCGGGCTGGAGGCGCACACCCACGCGCTTGCCGGGGCGCTCAAAGCACGCGGCCATGAGGTATCTCTCTTCGCGGGGCCCGGGTCAGACCCGGCGCTCGGTGTGCACGAGCTAGACGTCGCAGTGCTGTCGGTCAGCCAGCTGGCGCGAGCGGACGTTGGTGCTGCGCCAGAGGAGTGGATGCGCGAGCACCACGCATACCTTTCACTCATGCTCGACCTCTCCCGCACCGGGGCAGACCGTTTCGACGTCGTGCACAACAACTCCCTGCACCATTTGCCAGTGGCCATGGCCTCGGCGATCGAGGTGCCCATCGTCACCACACTGCATACGCCGCCGACGCCGTGGCTGGAGTCCGCGATGATCCTGGCGCCGCACGAATCCCACTTCGTCGCGGTCAGCTCAAGCACGTCCGAATCCTGGGCGCACGCCGTGCCGAGCACTGTGATCATGAACGGTGTCGATACCGGTCTTTGGCGACCGGGCCCTGGGGGCGAACGGGCGATCTGGTTCGGGCGGCTCGTGCCAGAGAAGGCGCCGCACCTCGCCATCGAGGCGGCGCGCCTCGCGGGCATCCCCATCGATCTCGCCGGGCCGATCCTCGACCGCGCCTACTTCTCGCGCTGCGTTTCCCCACTGCTCGGTGAGGGCGTGCGCTATCTCGGGCACCTTGATCATGCGCAGCTGGTCGACGTCGTCGGCAGCTCGTGCGTGACGGTCGCCACCCCTGTGTGGGACGAGCCGTACGGACTCGTTGCCGCAGAATCGCTGGCCTGTGGAACACCGGTTGCCGCGTTCGCCATGGGCGCGCTGCCCGAGATCGTGGACGACACCTGCGGGCGCCTCGCCGTTCCCGGCGACACCGCAAGCCTGGCCGAAGCGATGAAGGAGAGCACGCGACTGTCGCGCGACGACGCCCGCAGCCGTGCGCTCGAGTTCTGCTCTCTCGACCGCATGGTCGACCAGTACGAGCGCCTTTACCTCGGGCTCGCTGGAACGCGTGCAGCGTGATCGGGTACGCACCGTGATCGGGTACTACATCCACCATCAGGGTCGAGGCCACCTCCACAGGGCAATGGCCATCGCCGATGCCCTGCCGGTGCCGGTCACCGGGTTGTCTTCGCTCGAAAGGCCAGCCGGGTGGGTGGGGCCATGGGTGTTGCTGCCTCGCGATGACGCAGGTGGTGCCGCAATTGATGTGACCGCGGGAGACAGACTGCACTGGGTGCCGGTGCACGATGACGGCCTCCGAGACCGCATGTCGCTGGTCTCGCAATGGATCGCAGCAGCCGCCCCCGACCTGCTCGTCAGCGACGTGTCGGTGGAGGTCGCGCTGCTCGCGCGCCTGCACGGCGTTCCGGTTGTCACCTTCGCGATGGCTGGCGACCGCAGTGACGACGCGCACACGCTCGCGTACGACATCTCGTCGCTGATTCTCGCGTGCTGGCCGCAGGGGATGCAGCTACCGGCACGCGGCCTTTCTGCTGGGTCGCTGGCGAAGGTGCGTGCGGTTGGCGCGATCGCCAGGTTCCCGGTCAACACAAGTCCAGGGTCGACCACCGGATCGAACCGGGTGGTCGTGCTCGCTGGCAGGGGTGGCAGCACGGTGACCCCGCGCCTCGTAGAGGCGGCCGCCAGGCAGACACCCGAATGGCGGTGGACGGTGCTGGGCGGGCAGGGCGGTGAGTGGGTCGACGAGCCGTGGCCGGTCATCCTGTCGGCGGATGTCGTAGTCACCCACGCCGGTGAAAGCGCGATGGCGGAGGTCGCCGCTGCCCGCAAACCGGCTGTCGTGATAGCAGAGCACCGCCCGCACGGCGAGCAGCTGGCCACAGCCGAAGTACTTCGCGAATCCGCACGCTGGCCGGCGGTAGTGGCCGATCGATTCCCCACGCACGGCTGGGGAGAGCTGCTCGACAGCGTTGCACGGCTCGACGGCGATGGCTGGCGCGAGTGGAACGACGGGCTGTCAGCGCACCGCGCTGCTGGCCTCATCATGGGCGCGATAGCGAGCCAGGCGAGGCTGACACGATGACGCGAGTCTCAGTCATCACGGTGGTTCACGGCAGGCACGACCACCTTGTTCGCCAGCGAGCCGCACTCGCGAGGTCGATCGAGGCGCCATCCGAGCACGTCGTCGTGGCCATCGACGATCCAGGTGTGGATGAGATCGTCGGCACGGTGTCGAACGCTTCCCGTGTCATCCACCTGGAA
>JAODLU010000102.1 GCA_025464125.1 Microbacteriaceae bacterium
ATGCACCCTGGGTGGGGACCCACGCCTCGATGTCGAACTTGCGCGCGGCGCTCGAGCCGAGGTCGCCAGCAGCAACATCGATCACGCGGTAGCAGAGCTCGCAGGCCTGCAGCATCTGCTCCTGGAAGCCGACGAGCCGCTCATGCTCAGCCTCCGCGTTCTCCGGCAGCACGTAGCTGAACATCTCGAGCTTGTTGAACTGGTGCACACGCAGGATGCCGCGGGTATCCTTGCCGCCGGAACCCGCCTCCCTGCGAAAACAGGTTGACCACCCGGCGTAGCGCAGGGGGCCGTCGCTGAGGTCGAGTATCTCGTCGGAGTGGAAGCCGGCCAGCGCAACCTCGCTCGTGCCCGTGAGGTAGAGGTCGTCGGCCGGCAGGTAGTAGATCTCGTCGGAGTGGGCGCCGAGGAACCCTGTGCCCGCCATGATCTCGGGCTTCACGAGAGCCGGGGTGATGAGCGGCTCGAAGTCTTCGGCGATGGCCTTGTCGAGCGCCATGTTCATGAGAGCGATCTCGAGTCGCGCACCGATTCCGCGCAGGAAATAGAAACGGCTGCCTGACACCTTCGACCCGCGGGTGAGGTCGATCGCGCGCAGCATCTCGCCGAGCTCGACATGGTCGCGCGGCTCGAAGTCGAAGGCGGGCTTTTCGCCGAACTCGCGGAGCGTGACGAAGTTCTCTTCGCCGCCCGATGGCACACCGGCGATGATGGGGTTCTGGATGCCGCGAATAGCTGTCGAAAACTCGACCTCTGCATCCGTCGCGGCCTGGGCCAGCTGCTTGACCCGCAGCGACAACTGCTGGGCCTGCTCGAGCAGTGCGGTCTTGTCGTCGCCCTTGGCCTGGGCGACCTCCTTGCCAAGGGTCTTCTGCGTCGCGCGCAGGCTCTCGGACTCCGAAATGGCGCTGCGGCGAGTGATGTCTGCGGCCAGTGCGGTGTCAACGAGCTCGACCGATGCGCCCCTGGCCGCCTGCGAGACCCTGATCGCCTCGGGGTCGTCACGAAGCAGTTGGGGGTCGATCACGAGGTCCAGTCTATTGAGCAATGCCGTAGCTTTGGTCACGTGCCCCCCGCCACCGCACCCGCCGCGAAGCGTGCGGCAGTTGTCTACAACCCCATCAAGGTCGACCTCGCCAAGCTGCAGAAGGCAGTCTCCGCACTTGAAGAAGAGGCTGGCTGGAAGCCGACCGCATGGTTCGAGACCAGCACCGAAGATGGCGGGCAGCTCGTCACGAAGCAGGCAGTGGAGGGCGGGGCATCGGTCGTCATCGCCGCTGGTGGCGATGGCACGGTCAGGGCAGTTGCCGAGGCGCTGCGGGGCACCCGCGTGCCACTCGGGCTCGTGCCATCCGGAACCGGAAACCTGCTCGCGCGCAATCTCGGCCTCACCCTCACGAACATTCCCGAGTCGGTGCGGGTGGCATTTCTCGGCACCGATCGCCGCATCGATCTCGGCATGGCAGAGATCGTGCGCGATGACGGCGACAGCGAGGAGCACGCGTTTCTCGTAATGGCCGGGGTCGGCCTCGACGCGAAGATGATCGCGAACACCAACGCGAGACTGAAAAGGGCCGTCGGCTGGCTCGCATACGTCGATGCGATCGGGCGATCCCTGCCAGAGCTCAAACCGGTCAAATTCACCTATCGGCTCAATGGACAGCCGGAACGCGAACTCAGCGCCCACACAGTCATCATCGGCAACTGCGGGCTGCTGCCGGGTGGCATCCTGCTCATTCCCGATGCGAAACCGGATGACGGCCTGCTCGACATCGTCGCCCTGCGACCCCGCGGCCCATTCGGGTGGCTGAAGGTCTGGAACAAGGTGGCGTGGGAGAACGGTGTGCTGCGCAAGAGTGCGATCGGCAGGTCCATCATCGACCTGCGCAAAGACGTGCGCGACGTCACATACGTGACGGGAACCGACCTGCACATGACGCTCGAGTCGCCCGAAGAGTTCCAGCTCGACGGTGACGAATTCGGCGAAGTGAAGTCAGTGCACAGCTGGGTGGACCCTGGTGCACTGCTCGTGAAGGTGCCCGCGTAGCCCCGCGAGCTACTGCGGTTCGCCCGCGATCAGGCCGCGCAGCCAGTCGCGTGCCTCGATGAACACCTCGTCGCCGTAGCGCTGTGTCACCTCGATGTGCTGCTTGTCTGCGCGAGGGTATGACCCGAGAAAGATGACGTTCGGGCTGAACCGTTTGAGCCCGAGCAGGGCGTCAGCCACGCGCTCGTCGAGGATGTGCCCGTCCAGGTCGATCACGAAGCGGTAGCGGCCGAGGGAGTCCCCGATGGGGCGCGATTCGAGCAGGCTCATGTTGATGCCGCGAGTTGCGAACTGCTCGAGCATTTCGAGGAGGGCGCCGGCACGGTCATCCGGAAGCTCGGCGATGATGCTCGTCTTGTCTGCACCAGTGGCTGGCGGCACGGCCGCAGACCGACTGACCAGCACGAACCTGGTGACCGCATTCGGATTGTCGCCGATGTTCTCGCCAAGCACCACCAGGTCGTAGAGCTTCTCAATGCCGGGTGGGGCTATGGCGGCATCAGCCGGACTGTCGTCAAGCAGTGACGCCGCAGCTGCCACATTCGAGGTGGCTGGCAGGTGACCATGGGTCGGCAGGGTGGCATCCATCCATCGGCGCGACTGCGCATACGCCACGGGATGCGCGTTCACCACCTTCACGTCGGCGAGCGCCGTGCCCGGCCGCGCCACCAGCACGAAGTTGACCGGAACGAGGTATTCGCCGACTATGCGCAGGCCAGGGATGGTGGCCAAAGCGTCCTGCGTGGCAGAGACGCCCCCGTCCACCGAGTTCTCGATCGCAATCATCGCGGCCACACTGCGACCGCTCACCACATCGTCGAGCGCCTCGCCAACGTTGTTGACCGAGTTCCACGTCTTGCCTGCAGCCTGCGGAACCTGCGCGAGAGCTGCCTCTGTGAAGGTGCCGGCCGGCCCGAGGTAGCTGTACGTCTCGGCGCTGGACAGGTCTGGCATGAGTGGAATCCTATCGGGCAGGCGCCAGCGACAGCCGGTCGAGCCAGAGCCGCATCATGGCCAGCTCTGCCGGCTCAAGCGTGTGCCCCGGGTCGGCTGCGAGTGCCGCGCTAAGGGTGACCGCCGGCGGGTTGCCGCGGTCAGCTGCCACGTCGACGGTGACCGTTGCGATCATGGCCTCGCGCAAGCGCGCGGAAAGCTCATCGGCCGCCGCGTCAGGCTTGCGGATCAGTTGCAGCACGAGGCCCACGTTGGCCGACATGAACATGCGCATCGCGAGCTGCGGGGGCATACGCAGCCGCCCCGCCCTCGCAATCGCCTCGAGTTTTTCCTGCAGCAGCGCCTCGGCCTCTGCGGCCGCTGGCGGCTGCACGCCCTGGCGAACCTGGCCGAACATCAGTACGTAGAAGGAGGGATTGGCGACCCCCCAGGCGATGTGGTCATCCCAGCCACGTCGCACGTCTTCGATCGGGTCCCCGCTCGGCTTGAGTGACCGCTTGCGGTCGAGGTAGGCAGAGAAGCCGTGACTGACCACGGCATCGAGGAGTCCGGCTCGGTCACCGAAGTGGTGATAGAGGGTCGGCGGTGTAACCGCCGCGTCATCGCAGATCGCGCGAGTGGAGACATCCGGCCCTCGTTCGGTGAGCAGCCGAGCAGCCGACTCGAGCAGCCGCTCCCGTGCTGGGTTGACGTTTTGTATCACATCGCTATAGTACTTGATATACCAACGATAGGAAGCACGTGCAGAACACAGGCACCACAACCAGGATCGCCATCGTCACCGGGGGCTCGCGCGGCATCGGCAGGGCATCCGCCGACCGCCTCGCAGCAGACGGGCTCGCCGTCGTGGTCGGCTACGCCGGTAACGCGGCAGCGGCCACCGACGTCGTTGATGGCATCGTTGCTCGCGGCGGGCACGCTATAGCAGTGAAGGCGGATGTCGCAGACGAGCACGAAGTCGAAGCCATGTTCCAGGCGGCGACTGACAGCTTCGGAGGCGTCGACGTGGTAGTCAACGCTGCGGGCAGCATGACCCTCGGGCCTCTCGCCGATTTCTCGCTGGACGAATTCGATGCGATGGTGCGCACCAATTTGCGGGGCACGTTCGTCGTCGACCAGTTCGCCGCGCGCCAGGTGCGCCGGGGTGGCGCGATCATCAACTTCTCCACCTCGGTGATGCGAACATCGCTGCCCAGGTACTCCGCTTACGTCGCCACCAAGGGCGCAGTCGAAGCGATCGGCCTGGTGCTCGCCAGGGAACTCGACGGCAGGGACGTTACCGTCAACGCCATCGCGCCGGGACCGACGGCCACCGACATGTTCCTCACCGGCAAGGACGATGCCCTGATCCAGCGCCTCGCCGACACCAACCCGCTGCATCGGCTCGCCACCCCAGAGGATATCGCCGGCGTCGTCTCATTCCTTGCTGGCCCTGGCCGCTGGATCAACGGCCAGGTGCTCTACGCCAACGGGGGAATGGCCTGATTTCGCAAGGGATCACCTGCGCGTACCGTTAGGCCCATGACTCGCGCAGGGCTGCCGGCCCAGGAATCCGACCTCGTCGACCTCGAAGCACTGCACAGGGCGTATTACGACCGGGTTCCGGATGTCTCGATCCCCGAGCAAATGGTCATCTTCGGCACATCCGGCCATCGTGGCTCATCCCTCGACAGCGCATTCAACGAGACGCACATCGCCGCCATCACGCAGGCCATCGTCGAGTACCGTGCTGGCCAGGGAATCACCGGGCCGCTGTTCATCGGCAGCGACACCCACGCGCTCAGTGCCCCGGCGCAGACGACGGCGCTTGAGGTGCTCGTTGGCAACGGCATCGACGTGCTAGTGGACGAGTTCGACGACTACGTGCCCACCCCGGCGCTCAGCCACGCGATCATCGCCTACAACCGTGAGGGCCATGCTGACCAGGCCGACGGCATCGTCGTCACGCCCAGCCACAACCCCCCACGCGACGGTGGTTTCAAGTACAACCCGCCGCACGGCGGACCCGCCGACAGCGACGCCACCGGCTGGATCGCACAGCGCGCGAACGAGATCATCGCGGCCGGCAGCCACGAGGTGAAGCGTGCGGAACCCGCCGGCGTCGGCACCTACGACTACCGCCGCCACTATGTCGACGACCTCGAAAACATCATCGACGTGGAGGCCATCAGGAAGGCCGGGGTGCGCATCGGCGCAGACCCGCTCGGCGGGGCGAGCGTGCACTACTGGGCGCTCATCGGCGAGCGCTACGGCCTCGATCTCACTGTGGTGAACCCCGAGGTGGATCCCCAGTGGGCGTTCATGACCCTCGACTGGGACGGCAAGATCCGCATGGACCCGTCGTCGGCATCCGTCATGGCGTCTGTCGTCAGGCACAAAGACGAGTTCGACGTGGTGACCGGCAACGACGCTGATGCTGACCGCCACGGAATAGTGACCCCGGATGGCGGACTCATGAACCCCAACCACTACCTGGCCGTCGCCATCCACTACCTCTACGGCCACCGACCTGGCTGGTTCGCAGAAGCCGCCGTCGGCAAGACCCTCGTCTCCAGCACCATGATCGACAGGGTCACCGAAGCTCTCGACCGTCAACTCTGGGAGGTGCCTGTCGGCTTCAAATGGTTCGTGCCGGGGCTCGTCGACGGCTCGGTCGCATTCGGCGGGGAAGAGTCAGCTGGCGCGAGCTTTTTGCGAAAAGACGGCACGGCGTGGACCACCGACAAGGACGGAATCCTGCTCGCGCTGCTTGCCAGCGAGATCATCGCGGTGACCGGCAAATCCCCGAGCGCCCTGTACACGGAACTCACGGATAAGTACGGCTCGCCGGTGTACGAGCGAGTGGATGCCGTGGCAACGAAGGCGCAGAAAGCCTCGCTGGCGAAGCTCGACGGGTCGGCGATCGACGCAACGCACCTAGCGGGCGAAGAGATCATCGCGAAGCTCAGCGAGGCGCCGGGCAACGGTGCGGCGGTCGGCGGCGTGAAGGTCGTGACGAAGAACGCGTGGTTCGCGGCCAGGCCGAGCGGCACCGAAGATGTCTACAAGATCTACGCGGAATCCTTCCTCGGCCCAGAACACCTGAAGCAGGTGCAGGCAGAGGCGAAAGAGATCGTGGACCGGGCGATCGCCGGCTGAGTAGCGGCGGGCTTGGGTTCGCGGGCCGGGTTCGCACTCGCGCGCAGCCCAGCCAGCCGCCCGCGGCACCGCCCGAGGGCGTCTATGTTCACGGATCAGGAGGTCGGGACGACACGCCGTCGAAACTCAGCCCGACAGCGGCGCGGCGCGCGGATCTCCTGATCCGCGCAACATTAGTGAGCGCAAACGGCAGTTGAAGCAGCCACGCACGTGGGATCAAACGGGTAAAGCAGCGACCTGCTACGGCGCGTAGTTGGGCGCCGGGGGTAGTCCGAAGAACTCCTCGAGCGTCTCGACACCCTCGGTGTGCATCTCGGTCGCAAGGGATACCCCGATGTAGCGGAAGTGCCACGGCTCGTAGACGTAACCCGTGACCGCGGTCTTGTCGTCCGGGTAGCGCAGCAGGAAGCCGAACCGGTAGGCGTTGGCTGCCAGCCACAATCCCTGCGGCGTCTGGCCGAAGCAGGCGGCAAGCACGCACTTGCCCGGCAGGGAGCTGATGTCTGCCACCAGGCCGGTCTGGTGTTCGCTGAAGCCGGGGCGTGCGCTGTGGGTGTCGGCACCGGCGGCGCCCTCGCTCGCCGCATACCCGCCGTAAACCCGCACCTGCGCGTCGTAGGAGCGGTATGCGGACTGCAGCTGCATGTCGCCTGCGCCTTCGGCCTTGGCGGCCGCGAACATGGTGCCCATGGCATCCGCTGTCTCTTTGCGAAGCAACGGTGAGTTCGCGTGGGCGAGCGGCGCCTCGATGAGGTCGGTTGGCGCGTAGTTCTTCGGGTTGAACGGGCGCAGCTTATTGATGACTACCCAGAGGCTCGACGGGTCGTCGAGCGAAAAAGTTTTTGTGTTGAAGAACGATTTAGGCTTGTCGGCCTGGGCGGTGCTGCCGGTCGCTGCCGGCGTCGGAGTTGAGGTGGGCGTGACTACCCGTTCCGGGGCGCATGCGGCGAGCGATACGAGCACGGATGCCGCCACCACAACGGTCACGAACCGGCGAAACCGAGGGG
>JAODLU010000128.1 GCA_025464125.1 Microbacteriaceae bacterium
GCCGCGACTGGACAGAGCCCCACTACGAGCGGATGCTCTACGACAACGCCATGCTGCTGCGGGCATACACCGAGCTCGGGCAGCTTGAGCCAGGTTCATCGCCGGCCACGGCTGATGGCATCGCGGGCTTCCTCTTGGACGTGCTCCGCGTGAAGAGCGGCGGCTTCGCCTCTGCGCAGGACAGCGAGAGTGTGATCGACGGTGAGCGGGTCGAGGGTGGCTACTACGCGCTGGATGCCGAAGGCCGGGCGGCGCAAAGCCGCCCAAACCTGGACGCCAAGGTTCTCACCGGCTGGAACGGACTTGCGATCGAGGCGCTCGCCGAAGCCGGCTTCGTGTTCGACAGGCCGGAGTGGATCGACGCAGCGAAGGCCGCAGCCGACTTCCTGGTCGAACGCCACCTCGGCTCAGACGGACGGCTTCTGCGCGCGTCGATCGGCGACCGCGTCTCGTCGGCGAGTGCAACCCTCGAGGACTACGGCATGCTCGCTGTCGGCCTGCTGAGGCTCGCCACCGCCAGCGGCGAGGCCCGTTACGCCACGGTCGCCAGGGACCTCGTCGACGCCTGCCTGGCCGCCGGCAGTGATGGGGTTGCAAGCCCATTCGCGGTGCGCGGCGGCCCGGACCCGGTGCTCGCCGCCCGCGGACTCGCGCTCGAGGTCGACCCGTCGGAGGGCGCATACCCTTCAGGGCTCAGCTCGATGGCGACAGCCGCATACCGGCTGTATCTGCTCACCGCCCACGCGCCATACCGCGAAGCGGCGGTGCGGGCCATGCAGGTGGTGGCAGACCTCGCCGCAGCGAGGCCAACAGCCTTCGGCGCATCGCTCGCGTTGATGACAGACCTTGCCGAGCCCGTTGTGCAGTTGGTGGTTGTGTCGGGGCAGAGATCGGGCGCCGCGGCATCCGTCGCCAGGAGTCGGCTGCGAGCCGGTGTCGTCTGCACAGTGGTAACCCCGGCGCAGGTTGCGGAGTTCATCGCCGCTGGCTTCGAGTTGTTCGCGGGCCGGGAGGTCGAGGCTGCCTACCTCTGCCGCGACTTCGTCTGCAGGCTGCCGATCACCGATGCGGCGGAGCTAGCGCTGGCCCTCGACGACCAGCGCTGAATCCGGGTCGGCCGCCCACTCGTTGAGCGATCCGTCGTAGATCGCCACATCGAGTTCGCCGAGCAGGGTGAGCGCCAGCGCATCGGATGCCGCGGCGATCCCCCCAGCGCAGTACGCGACTATGCGCTCGCCAGTGATCGCTGGCGCAAAGGCCTCACGCAGCAGTGCCTCAGGCAGCAGGGTGTTCGCCTCGCGATCGACCAGGCGGCCGGCCGGAACGCTTACGCTGCCCGGGATGTGCCCGGGCCGCGCACGACTGCCCGATTCACCGCTGAACTCTTTCGGGGGAACACCGCACACCAGTGCCGCTTTCTCTTCGCCACGAACCACGGCCTCGACGAAAGCCTTGTCTACCCAGAGGTTCTGCCGCTCTATGGCGGTGAAGGTCGCTGGCAGCGGTTCGCGGTGCCCGATGTCGACCTCGCGATCTTCGCGGTTCCAGGCGGTGAGGCCGCCGTCGAGCACCGCAACCGCGTCGTAGCCGAAAGCCCTGAACAGCCACCAGACCCTGGATGCCCACTGGCCGACCGCCGAGTCGTAGACGACGACTGCAGTGGAGTTGTCGATGCCGAGGGCGCCGACCGCCAGCTCGAACCGTTCACGCGACGGGCGGGTGAATGCGAAGCGTGCATCCGGCTCGGAGAATTCTTCGAGCAGGTCGGCGAAGAGCGCGCCTGGGATATGTCCGGTCAGGATGTAGTGCTCGTGCCCGCTCACGAAACCGCCGCCCAACGGCCCACTCGCCTGCAGCACTGTCGCATCGAGCACGACGAGGTCGCTGGCGCCGAGGTGGTCGGCGAGCCACTGGGTCGAGACGATCGGCGAGGCGAAGCTGGTCATGCTGTCACGCTAGCCAGACATTCGGGCTCAGGGTACCTGCACTGCAACCCTGCGTAATGATCGCTGCGTGACCGCGAAAGTGGCCAGCCAGCCGATGGCGAGGCAGAGCTGCCCAACGACGCCCCACGGCGCGTAGATGTGGGACTGCAGGAACAGCAGCGAACCGACCACGGAGAACGCGGACCCCGGCAGGCTGATCGAGCCGTACCCCTTCCAGCTGTCGAGCGCCACAACCAGGCAGGCGGCCACGAGGGCGATGCTGCCGATGCGACCCAGCCCGTTGCCGAGACCGAACACTGTGCCGGTGGCCATGCCCATGTCGTCGAGCTTCAGGCCGCCGGCCCCGATGCCGGCGAGCACATCGAGACCCGTGTAGAAGGCCGCGTAGACAAAGCCGAGGATGCCCGCAAGCCAGGTGACGAAGGCGTCATGCCCGCGCACCAGCAGCCACGGTGCGAAACCCAGCAGCGGAAAGATCGGCAGGATCGCGATGTGCAGGTTGCGCCAGTACTCGGCGGTCTGCGCGGTGAGATGGATGGGATGCGTGATGCCAACCACCGCGAGCATCACTGCAGGAAGAGCGAGGGCGATGCCGGTGAGTATCGTGCGCCGTGTCATCCCCAAATCGTATGCGGCTTCCGGGGCGGGGCTGCGCGCAGCTGCTTCTGCGCACGTGCAGGTCAGGGGAAATGGATGCCGGCCAGGCCGGAGACGATCGCGCGGGTCGCCGGATACGCTGCGCGGTACTGCGCGTAGAGCTCGTCGTAGCCTGCACGCAGCGCAGGGTCTGGTGTGGTGGTCGATGCCGGGGGATTCCAGTCGGCGATGTGGACGTCGGCCAGCAGTTTCGCTGCGAGATACGCGGCGCCGTAGCTTGCGCCGATCGTGGTTGTGGGCACGACCTGGCTGAGACCGGTGACATCCGACACCACCTGCGTCCAGAGGTCGCCCTGGGTTCCGCCGCCGACGGCGATGATGTGGTCGATCTGGGCGCCCGCCGCCAGGAACGTGTCGACGTTGTGCCTGATGCCGAGGGCGATGGCTTCGAGTGCAGCCCGATAGAGCTGCCCGCGCGTCGTTGAGGTGGTAAGGCCGATGATCACGCCCCGCGCTCCCGGGTCTGCGATCGGGGTGCGCTCGCCAGCGAAGTAGGGAAGCATCAGCAGTCCGCCGGCACCGGGACCCGCCGCCCTGGCCTCATCGAGCAACTGCGGATATGGCACAGAGCCGACGAGTTCGCGAAGCCAGGCCGTGATCGAGCCGGAGGTCGCCATGCCGCCAGCCAGGCTGTGGGTTCCCTCGTATGCTCCGTTGGTGCCCCATAGCGTGTCCACGGTGATGGGGGTGTCCACGGTGTTCACGAGGAACATGGTCGAGCCATACATGAGCATCAGGTCGCCGACCTTCTGGGCATCGACGCTGACCGCCTCGGCCCATGCATCCACAGTCCCGGTGATCACAGGTATGCCCGCGGGCAGGCCCGTCGCTCCAGCAGCGGTCGCTGACAGCGATCCGGCCTGCTCGCCCGCCCAGCGCAGCTGCGGCAGTTCGAGGTTCGGCGCGATACTTGCCGACCAGTCTGCGATCCAGGCCTTTTCGCGGCGGTCGTACATCGGGTTGCACTGGCTGGCTGAGTGGTGGTCGAGCACGTACTCACCGGTCAGCTGGAACACCAGCCACGAGCTCGGCATGAAGAGCTTCTGCGCCACGGCGAACAGCTCGGGTTCGTTGTCGGCGAGCCAGAGCAGCTTCGGGCCGACGGCCTGGGTCGACAGGGTCGAGCCGGTGCGATCGAGGATGACCTCACGGCCGAGCTGCTCGTTGAGCCGCTCGATCTGCTCGACCGCGCGGCAGTCGATGCCGTAAAGAATGGCGGGCCGCAGTGGCAGCCCTGCTTTATCGGCGATGGCGACGCACGGCCCCATGCCGCTTACCCCGACGGCCACGACCTCGTACTTATCGGATGCACCAAGCAGGCATTCGCGGCTGATCAGGCAGAACTCCTCCCACCAGACCGCCGCATCCATTTCGAAGAATCCGGGACTCGGCGTCGCAACGCTGTGCTGCACGGTCGCAGTGGCGACGATGACACCCTCGAATGTGACGAGCACCCCTTTGCTGCTCCCGGTACCGATGTCGACACCCAGCGTGACCGCGATCATCGGGCCGCGATCATGAGGTGATTTCGCCAGGGCTGGACACGCGGTTGATCGTACCGCTCACCGGCGAATGCTGAGGGGTCCGCGTACAGTGCCAGCCATGAGAATCGTCGCGGCCCTGGGCATCGTCGCCATCAGCACCAGTATGCTCGCCGGCTGCATCACTATTCAGGTGCCAGCGGCCGGCGCCGGGAGCGGTAACAGCAATGGGAGTCCGAACAATCCCGCCGCAGGGTCGGTGGAGTGCCACGGGCAGGCGCTGCTGCTGAACCGCGCCGGCGGGCGTTACACGCTCTCCGGCGGCTGCGGTGCGGTCAGCATCCAGGGACAGGACATTGTCGTGGAACTCGATGACGCGGCATCCATCACCATCAACGGCGACAGGGTGACCGTTGACGGCGACTCGCTCGGGCCGGTATCCATCTCCGGCCAGAACAACAGCGTCACGGCAGACACCGTCAAGTCGCTGAAGATCAACGGTGACCGAAACATGATAAAGGCCGACAGCGCGGGAGCAGTGGCAGTCGGCGGAAACGACAACTCCGTTGACGCCGACACTGTGGGCAGCGTCAACGACAGC
>JAODLU010000108.1 GCA_025464125.1 Microbacteriaceae bacterium
GACGTCCAGAGCCGAATGGTTTCGGGGCTGAGCGAGGGCGAACAGGCCGCTCTCGCGCGGGGCCTGATGTCGTGCGTTCGCGCGCTCGATGCTTAACGGGAAGACCCCGCCACAACTGACGGGGTCTTCCTCGTATGTGCGCCCGGAGGGATTTGAACCCCCGGCCTATTGATCCGTAGTCAATTGCTCTATCCGCTGAGCTACGGGCGCATGTGCGTGATGAAACGCAACTTGATGACTATACCAGCCATCCGATCCGTGATCCGCGCGGTGTCACCCGCAGCGGCATGCAGCTCAGAGTGCGCGGCGCACCCTGCGCGTCATGAACATCGCGAACGCGCCAGCCGCGATGAGCAGGCCGCCCGCAGCGCCCCACAGGCCTGAAGGCGCGGTGCCGCCGGTCGCAGCCAGTGCGGGAGCAGGAGTTGGATCGGGCACCGGCGCTGAACCGGTGAACTCGTAGGCACCAGCGTCGCTGAGGCCTACGCGAGCCACGCCACGCTCGTCGATATCGACGGAAGGAGAGCCCACCGGCACGAAGTCGAGTGCGGGGCTGCCGTACCAGAGCGCGACCGTCTGGGTCGAAGCTCCGTTATCGGCGAGTACTGCGCCGTTGAAGAGGGCTGCCGGCGTGATTCCGAAACCAGTGCTTGCTTGCGGGTCCACGATGACGGATTCGTCGGCAAGGGCCGTCGAGAAGATGTTGCCACCGCCGTCGTTGAAGTTGTAAGCCGGGTCGAGCACACCGAGCTGCGAAGTGCCAGCAGCAGTTGTGCCAGCGAAGATATTGCCGCGCAGGTTTGTCGCGGCGCTGTCTTCCTTCATGATCGACTGCCCTGCAGGAGAAGTCGAGATGTTATTCAGGAACGTCGAGTGCAGCAGGGTGGTGAGCGCCCCGAAAAGTGCGCCGCCTCCCTCTTCGGCCTCGTTGGCGACGAAGGTGGAGTTTGTGATGGTGGCGGTACCGCCGGAGTTGACCGATATCGCACCACCCTGCACAGCGGCCACGTTGTTATGGAAAGTCGACGCGTTCACGACCGCAGAGACTCCGGCGTAAATGGCGCCGCCAAGGTCGCCGAAAGCCGTGTTGTCTTCGAACGTCGAGCCGGAGATGTCAACGGTGTATGCAGCGATCGCGCCGCCCCGGTATCCCCGGTTGTTGTCGAAAGTCGAGTTGCGCACTACGACGTTGGAGTCGGAGATAGCGCTGTTGCCAGCACCCGTGAGTCGCAGGTTCTCGATCGTGGTCGTGTTATTTGCGAAGGCGAAGTCCGAAAGGATCGTGACCGAGTTGCCTGGCACCGAGGCGTTGAGCACTGCGTTGGAGAGACCGTGCAGGGTCGGGCTGTAGTTATAGACCAGGGAATCTGTCAGGTCGAATGTGCCACTCAGGCAGATGAGCGGCGTGCTGAGATCGAGCAGGTCCTGGATCTGCTGCGGAGTACCCCCCGCCGTCGCATCAACCGTGTTCTCGGTGGTGCACTGGTCGTCAGTGGCCGCGAACGCTGGAGTGGCGGCGAAAATGGAGAGGCCTGCGAGAAGGCCGGCAGAGGCGACACCCGCTGCGCGCACTACGCGCTTTCGCGTGAAGGCGGATGCTGCGCGCTGTGTTGGTTTTGCAGGCTGAGTGAATGGGCTCACCGGAGGCTCCTTGGGAATGCATGGGTGCAGTGCAGGGGTCTGGCGGCTCGTGAGACGCGCAACTGTGGCCACAGTCTAATCTGTTAGAGGCCAAGGGAGGCTAATTGTTTGCACCGCTGGCCGACCTCGACAGGCACGCCTCTGAGCGCCCAGACGAGATTGCTCTCTCTACCCCAGGGCGCGAACACACGTTTGCGCAGTTGAAATCCGCAGTGGATGCCGTAGCCATCCGTCTGCGCGGTGCAGGGGTCGCTCCCCGAAACGTTGTCGCCATCGACCTGCCTGCCGCCCTCGAATGGATCGTCGACCTCGCCCTTCTCCGCCTGGCAACCCGCTCGGTGTCGCTTCGCGGGGTGCCGAGCGTCGGCTCCCTCGCGCTCGATGTGCTGCTCACGGAGCCGGGCAAACAGTCGGCGTCGGCCGGGCTTGTGATGGTGATCGACGACGCGTGGCTTGCCGATGCGGTGAGCGGGGCATCCGGTGTTGCGCCCCTGATCGGCTACCCGAGGCCGGACTCGGTATTCAGGCTCATGCTCACGAGCGGCACTACCGGCATTCCGCGTGCAGCTGCCTATTCGGTCGCGGCTCTCGAATATCGGCGGCACGGACTGGATCGCTACTGGGCAGATGGTCGCGCTGAACTCAACTTCATGGCCCTGTCGACGACCGGCGGATTTCACACCGGCATTGCCGACCTGCGGCACGGGCAGGCGCACCTGGCTGTCGACTACATCGACGAGGAAGCCATGCGGTTCGCCGCCGCCGCGCACATTCGCGTGCTGTGCGGCTCGCCGATCCAGATCGCGGGCGCGCTGCAGGTGCTGGCGACACACGGCATCGAGTTGCCCGAGCTCGAGGAGGTGCGCATGGCTGGCTCGTCACCGAGCGCGACCCTCATGCACCTCATCGCGGACCGACTGCGCGTGCCGGTCAAAGGTATCTATGGCTCGACAGAGGGCGGCGGTGTGACGATGCGCATGCTGCAGGCCGAAGACGACCTGCTGGACGTCGGCCAGCCCCTACCGGGCTTCGAACTCCAGATTGTGAACGACATTGGCGAACCCGTGCCCGCTGGCACCGAGGGCCTGGTGCGCTACCGCGGTCCAGGACTTGTCTCCGGCTACTACGACGCTGGCTCGGTCACGCCGTTCGCCGGTGGCTGGTTTGCTCCGGGCGACATCGGGATGCTCGCACACAACGACTCACTCGTACTGGGTGGCCGAACCGCTGAGCTCATCAACGTGGGAGGGCTGAA
>JAODLU010000139.1 GCA_025464125.1 Microbacteriaceae bacterium
ATGAAGTGCGCCTCATCGACGACCATGCCCTTGAACCCGAGGGTTCCGAGCCATCCAATGTGGCGATCGAGCACGTCGTAGTTGACGATCACCACGTCGGCGAACGCGTCGAGATTCTCGCCAGAGCCGTGGATGACCGTGGCCGTGCGATTCGGCGTCCACAGTTCGACCTCCCGCGCCCAGTTCATCTTCACCACGCTCGGCACGACAACGAGAAGCGGATACGAGCCGGAGACTTGTGCTGCGAGCAATGCCTGCGCGGTCTTGCCAAGGCCGGGCTCATCAGCGAGCAGGTAACTGCGATGACCTTCACGGGCGCTTGCCACGAACTCTGCCTGGTGATGGAAGAGCTCGAGGCCTTCTGGCACCCGCTCGTCTGCTGCGGTCGGCTCTGGCAGTTCCATGCTGGCGACGTTGCCGCCTGATCCGTACTCGAACGCGCGGAAGAGCGGGTCGAGCAGTTCCCAGTTGGCCAGGCGGTGGGTTACCGGCTTCGCCTTCACCGGGGTGCTGAAATCGGGAGCCAGGAACGGGTTGGAGAGCTGGCGGGCGATCACCGACTGTGGCACGACCTGGCGCTCTGCCGCAGGCGCGAGCGCCACCGGTTCCTTCACGATGATGAGCTCGTCAGGGCTGAGCTCAGTGCCGGCTGCCAGGAGCATGTCGCGGCGCATGGTGCGCGCTGCATCCGTCACCGCTGTCTCTTCTGCAAGCAGCTGTATGAGCGACGTGTCACGAGCCGCGGTCTTGGCGAGAATTGTCGCAACGCCGTCGAGACGCTTGAGGGTCTCGGCCCGCTCGGAGTCGCCCAGCTCCTTGTCTGTCTTTGCCTTCGCGCGTTCCTCGCGCATCAGCAGCGCGATCACCTGGAACTTTGTGCGATTGGTTGGCCCGACCTTGCCACGCTCGGCCGCACTCTCGACCTCGCGCACTGCGCGGGCGAGAACGGGAATGACGCCGCTGTCATCGGCTCCCCGCGAACGCCGCGCCGCGCCCTGCCTCTGGGCGGGCTTGCGCGCAGACTGTTTGCGGGTCGATGACTTGCCGCTGGACTGGGTCGAGTCACCGCGTGCGGACCGGGCCATGCTTCTCCTGGATCTGTGGCTGCACCAGCGGATCGACCGGTATGAGGCTTCCCGGCTGGATGCCTCGCGGTGCGAAGGTGGAACGACGGCCCTGGGTCGAGCAACTCGGGCTGGAGATCCAGCGCACGAGGTCGAGACGATGAAGGGGTTCGTCGGGTGCGCAATCAGTTTATCGCGTATTATCGGTGCGGCGCACGCACCAGTCCCCCTGTTATGGGGGTGCGAATCGCCACCGTCTGTTTACCCTCCCGACACGAACCAATGATGTGATTACTTCATGAGCGTCTACACGGCCCAGTTTCCGCGGCCGGATCACTTCCTCATCCACCTCAGCGACACACATCTTCTCGCCGGTGGAAACCGCCTGTACAACGCGATCGACAGCGAGGCACGCCTCGAGCGACTGTTCGCCCAGCTCGAGCAGTCGGGCGCGAAGCCTGAAGCAATCGTGCTCACCGGCGACCTGGCCGACCACGGGGAGGCAGAGGCCTACGAGCGCCTGCGCGCCATCGTCGACCCGGCGGCAGCGCGTCTCGGCGCCCAGGTCATCTGGGTCATGGGCAACCATGACGACCGTGGCAACTTCCGTTCACGCCTTCTCGGCCAGATGCCGACCACCGCGCCGATCGATCGCGTCTATGACGTGAACGGCCTTCGCGTCATTGCGCTCGACTCGACTGTTCCTGGCTCTCACTATGGTCACGTGACGGACGCCCAGCTCGACTGGCTCGCAGAGGAGCTCTCACTGCCGGCCCTGCACGGCACGATCATCGCCATGCATCACCCGCCGGTTCCGAGCGTGCAGGACCTCGCCATCCTCGTGGAACTCCGCGAACAGGATGCCCTGGCCGAAGTCATTCGCGGTTCAGACGTGCGCGGCATCATCGCCGGCCACCTGCACTACTCCACGACCGCCATGTTTGCGGGAGTGCCGGTCTCCGTCGCATCAGCGACCTGCTACACGCAGGACCTCGGCTTCCAGGACCGGGCAACTCGCGCCCATGACGGTTCGCAGTCGTTCAACCTCGTGCACGTCTACGACACAACTGTGCTGCACTCGGTGGTTCCCGTCGGGGACTTCGCGCCGGTCTCGTTCGTCTCGGCAGACGACACCGCAACGATCCTGGCCGAGAACGACGTGGTCATCCCGCTCAGCACCGCCCTGCCCGTCGCGGAACTCGAGGACGACCTCGTGGCCCCGGCGTGGGATCTCGCCGGGCGCCGCTAGGCATCCTTCGCCGTTTACTCCCCAGCGGTCAGCGGTCTTGCCGGGGCTGCAGCGCCCTCAGCTGTGCCCGCGCCTGCAGTGACTTTCTCCCACGGTGCTGCCACCGGAAAGTAGCCGTCGAGGAACGCACGCACTGCATCCGCCCTGTCTTCGTCGCTGATCTCAGGAAAGCTGCCGTCGTTCAGGCAGAAAAGGTCGACGTTGCGACGCGCAACCAGCTTGTCCATGGCGACAAGCCCTGAACGCGCAGTGGTGTCCACATATCGAACCTTCGCCTGGGTTTCGAGCACCGCACGCCCGGTGAGCAGGGCGAAGTAGTGATAGAGCGAGTTGGTTACCGAGACATCGGTCGCAGACCGGAATGTGCTTGCTGCGGTGCGTGCGAAGTCTTCGGGGAATTCAGCCTCGAGCTCGCGCACCACTGACTTTCGCATCGGCACTGGCGTGTGCTCGAGGTGACGGGTGATCAGCTTGCCGAAGCGGTCGCGAAGCAGGGCGCGGTTGACCCTCGCAGCATTCTCGAATCCACTGCGCTGCTGGTTGGGATCTCCGAGCCCGATTCGGGTGGTCGCCTCGATGAAGCGCGAAACCCCTCCCGACGAGAAGAACATCTCGGGACCGACCGGACGACCGAAGAACATGTCGTCGTTCGAGTAGAGGAAATGCTCGCTGAGCCCCGGGATGTTCTGCAGCTGGCTCTCGACTGCGTGCGAGTTGTGGGTCGGCAGCACCGAGGTATCTTCGAAGAACTGCTCGCTCGGCACGATCGTGACTTTGGGGTGGTCATCGAGCCAGTCTGGCCGCGGGGAGTCGGTGACGATGTAGATGTTGCGGATCCACGGCGCGAAAAGGTGCACGGACCGAAGTGCGTACTTCAACTCATCCAGCTGGCGGAACCTGGCGTGCGAATCGTCGCCCTCGCCGACGACGTAGCTCTTCATGCGGCGGGCCCGCGCGCGCTGCCATTCGATCGATGCGCCGTCGACCCAGGAAAAGACGATGTCGATGTCGAAGTCGACATCGTGGGCCTGTGGCTCAAACATGTTGGCAAGCGTTGGCCACGTGCGGCCGTGCAGTTCAACAGTGGTGCGTTCGATCTCGGTGAACGGCAGTTCGACGCGCATAAGGGAGTTCTCGGCTGGCGCGTGGATCATCTCAGCCGAGGTCTCCCACAACTCGACCCGCACGCCGTTGGCTGCGCCATAACGCAGACCACCGCGCGCACTGACCCTTGGGCGATACAGCACGAAGGCCCTGCGCGTGCTGTCGGCGGACAGCTGGCCATCAGCAACGAGCACTGCTGAGCGATGTGAACCGTCGGTCGCCTTCGAGTACATCGGCTCGTCAGCGCTGGCAGTGGCGAGCACCGCGGCGAGCGCCTTGCGGTCTTTCCAGTCGATGGCGAGCACTGGGCGAGTGTCGTTTCCTCGCACAAGCAGGAATTCGATGCCCGCGGCGTCCAGCGCGTCACGAATGAACAGCAGGTCTTCGGCCTGCGCTTCACGTGGCGTCAGGGTGCTGTTCACGAGCGCAAGGCGCCCCTTGCTGAGTACTACATCCTCGCGCTGGAGCACCGCCGACTGCGGTACGGCGATTGCAACTGCTGGGAGCTTTTGGCCCTTCATAGCGAAACCGTGGTCATAGTATGGCCAATCTGTCGAAGCCGGAGCCTCGCCGAATGATCCGGTCGCTCGCGGGCAGATAGCCATGATAATCGGCGCAGATGTACATCGTGTTTCGAGCCGGAATATCGGTGCGAATTATCGTCACCCCTTGACACGTCCCCTCCGAAGGACGGGTCCAATTGATTCATCGAGAGGATAGGGCCGGCCCGTTCGCACGCGGGCCGGCTCCTTCGGTTGGCTAGTTGCTCGAGCCCGGCGCACCGCCCTGCGGGGCCGTGCCGCCCTGGGTGCTGGTGCCACCCTGCTGGGTACCGCCGCCCTGCGTTCCGGTTCCGCCCTGCGTAGGCGCACCGCCCTGCGTTCCGGCGCCACCCTGCTGGCCTCCCGGGCCGGTCTGCGAACTGCCGGCGCGACCCGGGCCGCCAGCGGCACCGTGGCCGGCAGTTCCAACGAGCACTCCTCCGCCGAAGGCTGCACCGAGCACGATGAGCCCGCCGACGATAATGCCGGCGAGTCTCAGTCCGCGCCGCGGATTCTGGGCCGGAACTACAGGCAGGACGGGAGCGCCTGCGCCGTCAATCGGCGCAGCAACGGTCGGGGTCGTGTCGATTTCGGATACCGCCGGCGCGTCGACGCTGGCGGGCTCCTGGGTTTCCATGGTTTTCGTAGGCATGTCACTGCTCCTGGATGTCGTGGCGATGGTTCTCCATCACCTGCCATCACGATCAGGCCAGTGGCTATATCCAGCCACTGCGCGGGCCGCATCCTGCCTGACAGCTCGCTATGACCTTGCTATGAGCCGGGCTATTCGGCGAGCATCCGCAGATCTTTGGTTGCTGGTCCTTCCAGCTGTTCTCCGGATGCCGCGAACCGGGAGCCGTGCAACGGGCAATCCCAGGTGCGCTCAGCGTCGTTCCAACTGACCACCCCGAACAGGTGAGGACACACCGCGGAGACCGTGCAGGTCATACCGTCGACTGTGGACACCCCGACCGGCCGGATCCCTTCGTGTGTGACCACCCCGTCTCCCTCGCGCGGCGCCCCGATCGGTTTCGGCTCGAGCCACGCACCGAGGTAGCCCCTGACCGCTGCCACGCCAACAGCAGCCTGCGCGCCGAGGAAGGTTCCCACATCCTGAGGAGTGGTCACTCGTCGATGCAGCTTCTTCGCCCACTGCTGGGTGCCGCCGAGGATGTCAGAGCTCAGGGTGAGCGCGGCCATGATCGCAGTAGCCATGCCCCACTTGTCGTAGCCGGTCGCGATGAATACGCGCCCGTGGCTCCTCGGCAGCCAGCCGGTGAACGGCAGTCCGCTCGCCGGGCGGTAGTCCTGCGCCGACCAGGTGTGCGTGCGTTCCGCTCCGGGGAAGTAGCGTTCGGTCCATGCCTGCAGGTCATCGACTTTGGCGAGTGGGGAGGCTTCTCTTCCCACGGGGTGCCCGTTGCCTCCGATGAGCAGCAGGTCGCCCGCGGCATCCGGGGCGGTGCGAACCGACCGCGTCGGGCCGTCGACCGAGAGGTACATTCCCTGGGGAATCTCACCCGGCACACGAAACGCGAGCGCATATGAGCGCAGCGCCTCTTCTTTCATGAAATACAGTCCGCGGTCCATGAACGGCATGCCGGTTGCGAGGATGACGCGGTCAGCCTGCACCTGACCGTGGTCAGTCGTAATGATCGCTGGCGAGCTCGGTTTCACGCGCCGAACCCGCACTGACTCGACGAGCACGCCACCGTGCGCCCTGAAGTCCGCCGCGAGCGCTGTAAGCACATCCATCGGGTCGAACTGCGCCTGGTCGGCGAGCCGCACCGCGCCATATGCCGGAAACGGAACATGAAGATCGTATTCGCGCTTCACGTCGAGCCCGACTGACTTGCCTGCCCGGTACTCTTCCTCCAGGCGGGCCACCCCGTCAGCCGTCGACGCATAGCTGAAGGCGTCACGCACCTGCACGGGCACGCCGTGTTCCTCGCAGTAGCGCAGAAGCCAGGCCGCGCCCTCCCTGTTGCCATCGACATACGCCTGCGCAGTCTTCACCGTGGTGTGACGCAGGATGCTCGACAGGTGGGTGCCCTGCAGCAGGCTGACCTTGGCTGTCGTATTGCCTGTGGCTGCAGCGCCCACGTATCTCGCCTCGAGAATGGCCACTCGCATGCCAGCCCTCGCGAAGAGCAGTCCTGTTGCTAGCCCAGTCAGACCGGCACCCGCAATGACGAGGTCGTAGCGCTCCCCCGGCTCGAAAGTATCGGTGGGGATCGGTGCTGCTCGGTCGAGCCAGAGTGATGTCATCGCTTGGTGCCTCCGCCGGGCACGGTACTCGCGGAGCAGCGGTATGGAAGGAGGTCAGGCTTTCAGCGGCGCAGGGTGTACTGCGGTCAGACCCCGTCGCTCAGGATGATGTGCGAGCGGGCCGAGCGCTCCCGCAGTTCGCGAAGCGGGCGATACTCCGGGGACTCCCACCAGGTTGTCAGTTGCTCGACGCTGTCGAACTGCAGCAGCACGAAACGTTCAGGCGTCCAGCCACCCTCGAGATGTTGCACAGTGCCCGGTTTGGACAAATAACGACCGCCATACTGTGCCACCGTTGCCGGCGCCAGTTGCCGGTACTTTTCGTAGCCCACGGGGTCCGTCACCGTGATCTCGCCGATAAGGTATGCGGCCATGGCTCAGCGACGCCTCGCATTCTTATCGTCGGGGTTGCGGATGCGGATGAGAATGGCCGAGGCGATGAACACGATCGCCGCGACATACTGTGCGGCGACCCACCACTGGCCGCTGAACGGCAGGGGGAGCACTGGGTTCCAGATGATCGCGATGGCGGCCAGGGGCGGGATCCACCACCAGTGCTTTGCCTGGTACGCGAAGACGCACATGATGAGGGCGAGGATCGCGACTGCGAACCGGATGATGGTGTACCCGCCCGGATTGTCGAGCAGGGCGAGCCCCGCAAGCAGCACGATCGCGCCGAGGAGGCCGGGCGCGAGTGCTGTGCGACGGAACTCCGGGGTTGGGTAAGACGTCATGAATCAATTGTCTCCCGCTGGTGACGGAGAATTGGTGCATGAGCGACGCCATCCAGAACCTGCGCGCGCTCGTGCGCATCCCCACGGTGTCCCGCCTCGATTCGGCAACCACTGACTGGGCTCCATTCCGCGAGTTCGTCGATGCCCTGCCCGGCCTTTATCCCGCGACCCACTCTGCGCTCACCCGCGAGCTCGTGCTCGAGCACTCGATGCTCTACAGGTGGGCGGGGAGGTCCGACGGGTCACCGAGTGTGCTGATGGCTCACTACGACGTTGTCGCGGCGACAGCTGAAGGCTGGGAGCACCCGCCGTTCGCGGCCGAACTCATTGGCGAAGGCGAAGAGCAGCTCATCTGGGGCCGTGGCACGCTCGATGACAAGGGTTCGCTTGTCGCGGTGCTCGAGGCAGTCGAGGCGCAGGTTCTTGCCGGCTTCCAGCCGACCAACGACATCTATCTCTGCTTCGGCCACGACGAGGAAACCCTCAGCACAGGTATCCAGGCGGTGGTGCAGTTGTTGCAGTCCCGAGGAATCCACCCGGCACTCGTTCTCGACGAGGGCGGCGCGGTGGTTGAAGGAATCTTTCCCGGTGTCGACTCGCCCATCGCCGTGGTCGGCGTCAGCGAGAAGGGCAGCCTCAACGTGACTCTCACGGTCGACCAGCAGGGCGGGCACGCCTCGACTCCCCCGAAGTTCAGCGCAACTGCGAGGCTCGCACGCGCCATCGTTCGGTTGAACGGTCGGCCATTCCGCTCAGGGTTCCCCGCAACCACAGCAGAGATGGTGCGCACTCTCGGAGCGCACTCCAGCGTTCCGCTGCGCTGGGTTTTCACGAACCTGTGGCTCACCAGGCCGCTGCTGAAGAGCCTGTTCGGCCGGCTGAGCGACGAGACGGCAGCGATGATCCGCACCACACAGGCAGTGACAATGCTGGGGGCGGGCCAGGCAGCGAATGCGCTCGCTGAGCGGGCGACCGCCAACGTTAACATCCGGGTCGCAGTTGACTCGTCTGTTGCCGAAGCGGTTGAGCACGTGCGCCGGGCTGTCGATGACAAGCTCGTGGCCATCTCGATCGACCAGGCAAACGAGCCTTCGCCGGTCTCGCTCACGACCGGGCCCCAGTGGCAGCTGATCGATTCCATCATCGGCGAGGTGTTTCCGGGCACGATCGTGACCCCATACGTAATGCTCGGGGCCACAGACAGTCGCTTCTTCACTCAACTCAGCAGCAGTGTCTACCGCTTCAGCCCCTTCGAGATGTCAGGGGCCGAGCGAGCGACACTGCACGCCAGGAACGAGCGGATGCACACCGCAACATTCCTGCGCGGCGTCGAGTTCTACACGCGCCTCGTCGGCCGACTCTAGCCGCCGTCGACTACGCCGTTCCGGACGGCCGAGAGTATTCGTCGGTGATGTGGATGGCCTGGATCGGGCTCGTCATGGGCGGCAGGTCACGCAGCCTGTCGAGGCCCGGGCGCAACTCACCAAGCCACGCCTCGTACCCTGCTTCGTTGAGGTGCAGGCGATCGGTCGAGTAGGCAGGATTCAGCTCGCCGTCATCCATCGCCAGTGCCGGCCACAGGTCCAGGTACTGGGCATGAACGGTTGCCGCAAACTGGCGCAGGTGGATGTTGGCCTCCTGGATGCGGTCGGCGAACTCGCGGCCGCGCGGCAGGATCGACTGAAGCAGCATGCGTGAACCGGGCAGTTGCCTGCGCAGCTCAACCATGGTCGTCTGCACGTTGCGCACGAGGTGCTCGACGCTCTGCCTCATGCCGAGATCG
>JAODLU010000144.1 GCA_025464125.1 Microbacteriaceae bacterium
TAGCGCCCGCCATGACCACAGTCGACTCCGCACCGGGGGCCGCCGCAGCTCCATTGCGGTCGGTCGGCTCCCGCGTGCAGCGTGCACTCCTCGTCGTGTGGACCCTCATTTCGCCGCTGTTCCGTGCAGCGTGGAGGGTGATCGGTCCGGTGCTGCGCGTCGTGACCCCTGTCGGCTGGATCGTCATCGTGCTGTCGGCGGTCGCGCTGGTGCTCAGCCTCGTCTACTCGTGGCAGGAATTCAGCTACCTGGGCGCAGTGATGCTCGCAGCACTCGTGATCAGCGCGTTCTTCCTCTTCGGCCGCGCGTCCTACGGCGTGATGATCGAGTTGAACCCCCGCCGTGTCGTGGTCGGCGACCGCGCAATGGGGCGGATGCTCGTGCAAAATACCGGGCAGCGCGCCCTCGCGCCCACTCGCATGGAACTCCCGGTCGGGCAGGGCCTCGCCGAGTTCCAGCTGCCGTCGATGAAGTCGAAGGAAGAGCACGAGGAACTGTTCGCCGTTCCGACCAACAAGCGCGCCGTGATTGTCGCAGGTCCGGCGGAGTCCGTGCGCGGAGACCAGTTGGGATTGCTGCGCCGGTCGGTCAAATGGGCCGAACCTGTCGACCTGTTCGTGCATCCGCTCACCGTTCGCCTCATGCCATCCGCCTCTGGACTCGTGAAAGACCTCGAAGGCCAGGTGTCGAAAAAGATCACCAACAACGACATCGCTTTTCACGCACTGCGTCCCTATGTGCCGGGCGACGACCGCCGTTATGTGCACTGGCGAACATCCGCCCGCATCGGCCAGCTGATGGTTCGGCAGTTCGAAGAGACGCGACGATCGCAGGTGACGATGATCCACGCGTCGCAGGGTGCGCTCTACGCCTCCGACGAAGAATTCGAACTCGCGATTTCGGTAACCGCATCCATCGCAGCGCAGGTTATCCGCGACGGAACAAACATGAGCGTGGTCAGTGAGTCTGGCGTCTGGAAGACCCAGAGCGTGACCTCCATGCTGGACGCATCGTGCAGGATCGACCCGGTCGGCAAAGTCTTCCCAAGTGTGCGCGAGTTCGCACGCGAACGCACCCGCCGCCTGCCGCCGCCGAGTGTTGTGATGATGATCGGCGGTTCAAAGATGACGACTGCCGAGTACCGCAGTGTCGAGACATTGTTCGGCCAGGACACCACGCAGGTGGCCTTCCATGTCGTGCTCGGGGCACAGCCGAAGATTGCGACAGTGGCGGGGCTGACTGTCATCACGATCGGTGACCTCGGTGACCTGTCGCGACTCGTGAGAGGACTTGGCTGATGACCGCAACGACAACAGCCGCTGAGGCCACGAAGGGCCCGGGCATACGTGCGCTCACCGGCCGCACCTGGGTAGACATCGCAGTACTCGTCGTACTCATCGTGCTGGGAATCATCGGCTTTGAACCGTCATTCGGTGGCTACGGCTTTCTCGTAGCCGGTCTCGGAGGACTCGTCGTCGGCGCGGGAACGGCAATCGTCACGTCGCTGTTCCGGCTCAACACCGTCGTTACGATCCTTGTCGCCATCATTCTTTATTACCTGTTCGGCACAGCACTGGCCATCCCGGAACAGGGGCTTTTCGGCCTGCTCCCGACCCTCCAGTCATTGAGCAGCCTCACCGTCGGAACCGTTTTCGGCTGGTCCGACATCGTGACGCTGCGAACGCCCGTCGGCGCCCCCCAGTACATCGCGGTCGTGCCATACGTCGCGACGTGGCTCGTCGCGCTCGTGTCGGTCACCCTTGCAACCCGCTGGCTGACCAGGACCAGGCGCACTGCGTGGCGGTTCGGCATTGCGCTTATCGGACCGGTCGCGCTCTACCTGGCCGGCATCCTGATCGGAACCGACCAGCCATTCCAGGCCGGAGTTCGCGGCATAGTTTTCGCGGCGCTGGCTCTCGTCTGGCTGGGCTGGCGCCGCCCCAGCGGCGGTGCGATCGCCCAGGCCGGCGCAAACCGACTTCGCAACCGCAAGCTCGCTGGCACGGCAGTGGTCATCGCGGGTGCCGTGCTCATCGGTGGTGGTGGCGGCTTCCTGCTCGCTCCGCCAAACAATGAGAGGTTCGTGCTCCGCGAGGAGATCAAGCCGCCATTCGATCCTCTCGATTACCCGAGTCCGCTCTCCGGGTTCCGCAACTACTCGAAGCAGAAGACCGACGACGTGATCATGACGGTCGCCGGCCTCAAAACCGGCGACGTGGTGAGGCTGGCAACGCTGGACTCCTTCACGGGCAAGTTATGGAACGTAACAGGTTCGGAGACGCAGACCGGCGGTTCGGGGTCGTTCGACCTTGTTGGTCGGCAGTTGCCGGAGCCCTCCTTCATCACACCGGTCGAGCGCAAGAATGTGACCTTCACGATCAAGGATTATGACGACGTCTGGATTCCGAGCGTCGGATACCCGAGCAGCATCGTGTTCACGGCTGGCGACGCCAAAGGACAGGCAGACAGCCTGCGCTACAGCGAATCGACAGGCACTGCTGTTCTCACAACTGGAATTACCAAAGGTGACGTCTACACGATCAATGCCGAGGTGCAGAAAGTACTGAGCCCGGAAGACCTTGCCAAGACCCCGGTCGCCAGTGTGTCCCTGCCCCCGGTCGTTGGCAGCCCTGACGTCGTGACGGCGAAGGCCCAGGAGTTCGCGGGCACCGCCGCCACCCCGATCAGCCAGCTGGAAGCCATTCGGCT
>JAODLU010000172.1 GCA_025464125.1 Microbacteriaceae bacterium
CGCGCGTGGTGCGCGGCACCAAGCGCGAGTTCGTCTCCCGCTGCTACAACCTGCTGCTGCGCGGTGGCATGTCGGTGAAGTTCAGCGACGCGCAGTGCGGCTTCAAGGCTGTTCGCCGTGAGGTCGCGCAGGAACTGCTGCCACGCGTTGAAGATGACGGCTGGTTCTTCGACACCGAGCTGCTCGTGATCGCCGAGCGCAGTGGCCTTCGCATCCACGAGGTGCCGGTCGACTGGATCGACGACCCTGACAGCAAGGTCGACATCGTGTCGACGGCTCGTGCGGACCTCAAGGGCATGCTGCGGGTCGCCCGTTCGATCGCCACCGGCCGGGTGCCTGTCGAAACGATCTACGCGGAGCTTGGCCGGCGCCCGTTCGATGCACCGCGCAAGCCGAGTTTCTTCGGCCAGGTGGTGAGGTTCGGCGCTGTCGGTGTCGCCTCGACCGTCGCCTACGCGCTGCTTTACCTGGCTTTCCAGGCGATCATGCCGGGCCAGGTAGCCAATTTCGTCGCCCTCCTGTTGACCGCCATTGCCAATACCGCCGCGAACCGGCGCTTCACGTTCGGGGTGCGCGGGCGCGCGGGCGTGGTGGCGCACCAATTCCAGGGGCTGGTCGTCTTCGGCCTTGCCTGGGGTATCACGAGCGGCTCGCTGCTCGGCCTGCACGCGATCGTGCCGGGGGCCAGCGCCCACGCCGAGCTGGTTGTGCTGACTCTGGCCAACCTTTTCTCGACCCTCCTGCGGTTCGTGCTGCTGCGCCTCTGGGTCTTTCGATCCCACGGAGCACCGCGGAACCCCGTCTCCCAACCGGTCACACGCACGAACCGCTCTGAAACGACCGACCACTCACAGGAAGTGACAGCACGATGACCACGACAACTGCATCCCGAACCGCCGTGCCCGACCTGAGTGCGGTGCGTCGGGCCGGCATCTGGCTGGTTCGCGGCAGGGCAGGCACGGCCAGGTGGGAACGCCCTGCACTGCTCGGTCTTCTCGCCATCACTGCTGTGCTCTACCTCTGGGACCTTTCATCAAGCGGCTGGGCAAACTCGTTCTACTCGGCGGCCGTGCAGGCCGGTGCCACGAACTGGGAGGCGTTCTTCTACGGATCCTCCGACGCCGCAAACTCCATCACCGTCGATAAGCCGCCGGCGAGTCTCTGGCTGATGTCCCTCTCGGTGAGGGTGTTCGGGCTCAGCTCGTTCGCCATCCTGCTGCCTGAAGCGATCATGGGCGTGGTGACGGTCGCGCTCGTCTACGTGATCATCCGCCGCCATTTCTCCGCGGGAGCCGCTCTTCTCGGCGGGCTGGCGCTGGCGATCACCCCGGTGGCCGCGCTCATGTTCAGGTTCAATAATCCGGATGCCCTACTGGTACTTGTGCTGACTCTCAGCGTCTACTTCACCACCCGCGCCGTCGAGACGGGCAAATTGCGCTGGCTGCTGTGGGCGGGTGTGATGATCGGCTTCGGATTCCTCACCAAACAGTTGCAGGCATTCCTCATCCTGCCGGTGCTCGCCGGGGTCTACATGTGGATGGCGCCCGTCGGCTGGTGGAAGCGCACCTGGCAGTTGATCGCGTCCCTCGGGGCGGTGATCGTTTCGGCAGGCTGGTGGGTGGCGATCGTCGAACTGGTGCCCGCTGCCATGCGCCCGTACATCGGCGGCTCGCAGACGAACAGCTTTCTCGAGCTCACCTTCGGCTACAACGGGCTGGGCCGCCTGACGGGCAACGAGACCGGCAGCGTGGGCGGCGGCGGTGGTGGCACCGGCGGCAACTGGGGCAGCACCGGCATCCTCCGCCTTTTCGAGGGGGAAATCGGTGGGCAGATCACCTGGCTGTTCCCGGCCGCGCTCGTCGTGATGGTTGCGGGCTTCGCACTGCTCTGGAGGCTGCCGCGCACGTCCCCGAAGCGCGCGGTTCTTGCCCTGTTCGTTGGCTGGTTGCTGGTAACGGCACTCGCCTTCAGCTTCATGGCTGGCATCTTCCACGCCTACTACACCGTCGCACTCGCTCCTCCGCTCGCTGCGACCGTAGCGATCGGCGCGGGCCTGCTCTGGTCGCAGCGATCGCAACCCTGGGCACGGATCGTGCTGGCCACGACCATCCTTCTGACCGCGATGTGGGCGTACGCACTGCTGACGCTGGCCGCGGACTGGATGCCCTGGCTCAAGTGGGCGGTGCTGGCGGTCTCCGTTGCGGCGGCGGTCATGATCCTGCTGCCGAAGCGCGGCAGGCTGCTCACAATAGCGACGCTGGCTGTAACCCTGGTCGGTGCTTGGGCGGCTCCGGCTGCCTACAGCCTCGAGACCGTTTCGACCGCCCACACCGGGTCGATCGTGACTGCCGGACCGCCAGTCAGTGGTTCGAACGGTGGCCCTGGAGGAGGCGGCGGGATGCCCGGCGGCGGCGCTGGCGGCCGCCCCGGCCAGGGCGGTCCCGGCGGCGGCCAGCCACCAACCGGCACGACCGGCGGAACGACGACCGGCACGCGAACGGGCGGCATGGGCGGGGGAATGGGCGGCCTGCTCGGCGGCGGCACTGCCAGTGCAGCGGTCGTCTCGCTGCTCAGCGCCAACGCGAACAGCTACACGTGGGTCGCGGCGGCGGTCGGCTCGAACAACGCGTCGATCTACCAGCTCGGCAGCGGGCATCCGGTGATGGCGGTAGGCGGGTTCAATGGCAGCGACCCATCCCCAACGCTGGCGGAGTTCAAGGCATACGTGAAAGCAGGCAAGATCCACTATTTCGTTGGATCGGGTTCTCTCGGGCAGTCCAGCGGAGGGTCTTCGGCATCCTCGGCTATCGCAGCCTGGGTCGCAGCCACCTTCACGGCCACGACGGTTGGCGGCACGACGGTCTACGATCTGACCAGCTGATGGACCCCCGCTGCCGCGAGTGGCCGCCATGGCTCCCCATGGCGGCCACTGCTGCGCGCGGCGGCGCCCCG
>JAODLU010000189.1 GCA_025464125.1 Microbacteriaceae bacterium
TATCCCGGTCTAATATCTGCCCAAGGGTCGACTTCACGTTATGTACCCGCTCGGCCGCGAGCTGACCACGACGGATGTCGCCGAGAATCCGAACTGTTAGTGCTGCAGAGCAGACTGGAGCCGCCCACAAATCGCCCACAACTGTGGGCCAATCACGGCGATTCTACGAGAGCGCTGGAGACTAAAAAGCGCCGCAATCCGGGGTATTTCTCGGCCACCTGCCGACATCCCAAGGCAGCCTAATTCGACTGAAAATCGAGAGGTCACGGGATCGACGCCCGTCGGAGCCACTGGCCCTTCTTCCCGGCTTCTGCGGGGAGTTGGGCCTTTTCTTTTGGGTCGAGTCAGTCGGAGACTGATAGCTCCGACTCGGACCGCAGGATGCAGAACTCATTGCCCTCGGGGTCGGCGAGAACCACCCATCCGGTTCCAGGGCCGTGGATTCCGCGGTGGTCTGCCACAGTTGTTGCGCCCAGGTTGAGCAGGGTTGCCAACTCCGAATCCCGAGTACCGGCGCGTGGCCGAATATCGAAATGCAGGCGGTTCTTGCCTCCGCTTGCTTTCGCCATGGCGGCATCCGGTACCTCCACAAAAAGCACGCTGTGGCCGGTAGCCGGGTCGCGGATCATGCACTCCTCATCGCCAGCGGTATTCGGGTCATCATCGAGGTCTGAGTAGCCCAATGCTTCCTTCCACCAGGTGGAGAGGGTAAATGCGTCTGCACAGTCGACGGTCGTGTGGGAAATGAAAGAGACCATGCCAGTCAGCTTCGCCTCGAAAGAGGCGCAATGCAATCGCGGTGTCGATCGACGTGCCCTGCGGCGCATCCATTGTTTGCACGCCCGCGCGTCGCAGGGCGTAACGAAGTGTCGCCGGTTTGCGCTCGCTGGGAGACTGTCGCCATGAGCAGCAGAATCCTGATATCCGCAGCCGAACTGGCCGATGCACTTGCCGGCGACAACCGCCCGGTCGTACTCGACGTGCGCTGGCGACTCGACCGCCCTGACGGGCTGCCCGATTACCGTGAAGCGCACATCCCCGGCGCCGTTTACATCGACCTGGACCATGAGCTCGCCGCCCACAGCGATGATCCACGCGCGGGTCGCCACCCCCTTCCGCCGGTGGAGCAGCTTCAGTCATCTGCCAGGGCATGGGGTATCGATGACGGTGACACAGTCGTCGTCTACGACGACCTGAAGAACCTCTCATCGGCGCGAGCCTGGTGGCTGCTGCGCTACGCCGGCATTGCAGACGTGCGCATCCTCGACGGCTCATTTCGCGGCTGGACTGCAGCAGGGTTACCTGTGGAATCCGGGGATTCACCCCTTCGCGCAGGCAACGTCACACTCACGTACGGGCACCTCGAGACGATCGACATCGACGGCGCGGCCACCTTTGCTGACCACGGAATCCTGCTGGATGCACGCGCCGGGGAACGCTACAGGGGCGAGACCGAACCCATCGATCCACGTGCCGGGCATATCCCTGGAGCCCTGAGCGCGCCAACAACAGGCAACGTGGATGACTCTGGTCGCTTCCTGGCGCCGGACGCCCTCAGGGAGAGATTCCGCACGGTCGGTGTTCCCGATGGAGCCAGGGTTGCCGCGTACTGCGGGTCGGGGGTCACTGCTGCCCACGAGTTCGCGGCGCTCACGATCGCCGGGTACGACGCTGTGCTGTATCCCGGCTCATGGAGCCAGTGGTCCAACCACCCCGAACGAGCGGTCGCGGTCGGCTCACAATCGTGAGCGTTACCGACTTCACAGCGCTCACCTCGACGCTCACGTCGTGGTCTGACTCACCAGCCAGGCTCGCATCGGCAAGATCCGATCGGTCAGGCTGGGTAGCCGAGGGCACGCCAGCGATCATCGTCGAGGCCACCTCTGTCAGCGAAGTGCAGGCGACTGTCGCATTCGCCGCGAAGCATCGCATCGCGATTGTCACGCGGGGCGGGGCAACCGCGCTCACCGGCGCGGCAAGCGCGGGCGAGCGAGCGATCGTGCTCGACCTCTCACGGCTGGATCGCATCCTTGAAATCCGGGTGGATGACCAGGTCGCCGTGGTCGAACCCGGGGTCATCACCGCCGATCTCGATCGAGCGGCCCGTGAAAGCGGACTCTTCTTCGCCCCGGACCCCGGCAGCGTCGCCATCTCAACAGTTGGCGGCAACATAGGCACGAACGCCGGCGGACTTCGAGGAGCAAAATACGGCGTGACCCGGGATGCTGTTCTCGAGCTGGATGTCGTGCTCGCGGATGGGTCCCTCGTGACCGTCGGGCACAGCACGGCGAAGGGCGTATCCGGGTACGACCTTGCCTCGCTGTTCGTGGGATCAGAAGGCACACTCGGGGTCGTCGTGCGCGCGGTGGTGCGACTGTTGCCCGTGCCGGCCGGCCTGGCGACAGTGTCTGCCTCCTTCCCTTCGATCGAAGCCGCAGCTGAGGCTGCCACCGCGATCGGGCGGGCAGGCCTCAGGCCCACGATGCTCGAAATCATCGACGGCCCAACGTTGAAGGCGATCGATGAGGCCTTCGGCTCAAGCCTGAGAGGCCATGGCGAGGCGCTGCTCATCGCCCAGACCGATGGACTCGGCGCCGCGCTCGAAGCCACGGCGGTCGCGAACGCCATCGCGCCCCTCGCAACGAATGTTGAGATTGCCACTGACCCCGCGACGGGCAGTGACCTGGTCGAAGCCCGACGCCGGGCCCTGCCCGCCATCGAACGACTCGGGCGGGTGCTGATCGAAGACATCGCAGTGCCGAGGAGCCGGCTGGCCGAGATCATCCGAACCGTGCAGGGCATCAGCGGGGACTTCGGGGTGCCGATCTTCGTGTTCGCTCATGCTGGCGACGGGAACGTGCATCCGATCATCCTGCTCGAGGGCGTCGAGGCCGGCGAACCCATCCCGGCCAACGCACGTGCTGCAGCTGATGCGATCTTCGCCGCTGCGCTCGAGCTGGGGGGCACCCTCACCGGCGAGCACGGAATCGGCGCGCTGAAGCGAGACTGGATCGGCCGTGAGCTTGGGGAAAAAGTGCACGACCTCCAGAAGGGGATCAAGCTGCTGCTCGATCCCCATGGAATCCTGAATCCGGGCAAAGCGCTCTAGCTCCCGCCGTTCGCACGCCCGTATGGGATGCGCTCGCCCGCCTCGATCGCCAGGTCGAGCACGTTGCCGGCTGGCGGAAGCGGGCAAATCGCGAAGTCGGTGTACGCGCAGTTCTTGTTGTACGCGCGGTTGAAATCGATCTCCAGTGAGTCGCCGACCTCT
>JAODLU010000220.1 GCA_025464125.1 Microbacteriaceae bacterium
ACCAGGTCGCAGACGCCCTCATCGGTGCCGGCTATGGGTCGGCCGGTGAGCGTTGCATGGCCATCTCCGTCGCGGTGCCGGTTGGACAGGCGACGGCTGACGCCCTCGCCGCCAAGCTCACCGAACGGGTGAAGCTGCTCACCATCGGGCACTCGCTCGACGCGACAGCCGACTACGGCCCGCTCGTCAGCCAGGCTGCGGTCGACCGCGTCTCCGAATACATCCAGCTCGGTATCGACCAGGGGGCAGAGCTGCTGGCCGACGGTCGCGGCCACGTGGTCGAAGGCTACGAGAATGGTTTCTTCCTCGGACCGACGCTCTTCGACAGGGTCACGCCAGACATGACCATCTACCAGGAGGAGATCTTCGGCCCGGTGCTGATCATCACCCGCGCTGTCGACTACGAGGAGGCGCTGCGCCTGCCGAGCGAACACCAGTACGGCAACGGCGTTTCGATCTTCACCCGTGACGGCGACACGGCGCGCGACTTCACCGAGCGCGTTCAGGTCGGCATGGTCGGCGTCAATGTGCCGATCCCCGTTCCGATCGGCTACCACACGTTCGGCGGCTGGAAAGCTTCCGGATTCGGCGACCTGAACCAGCACGGTCCCGACTCTTTCCGTTTCTACACCAAGACGAAGACCGTCACCTCGCGATGGCCAACCGGCCTCAAAGAGGGCGCGAGCTTCGTCATGCCCCTGATGGGTTGAGCATGTTCTACAACAGGACTGAAGACCAGGTGGCGCTCGTCGATCTCGTGCGCGACTTCGCCGAAAAAGAGCTCGCTCCGCACGCTGTCGAATGGGACCAGAGTGCACACTTCCCGGTTGATGTGCTCGCCCGCGCCGGGGAAATCGGCCTCGGCGGCATCTATGCGCAGGAAGACGTCGGTGGTGCTGGCCTGACCCGCGGGGACGCTGCACTCATCTTCGAGGAACTGGCGAAGGGCGACACGACGATCGCCGCATACATCTCCATCCACAACATGGTGGTCTGGATGATCGACACCTTCGGAACCACCGAACAGCGCCAGCGCTGGGTTCCTGGCCTCGCATCCATGCAGCAGCTTGCGAGCTATTGCCTCACCGAGCCAGACGCCGGGTCGGATGCCGCGGCGATCTCCACCACGGCCCGCCGCGACGGCGATCACTACGTGCTCAACGGGGTCAAGCAGTTCATCTCGGGGGCAGGATCCTCGGCGGTCTACCTTGTGATGGCCCGCACAGGGGAGGCCGGCTCGGGCGGCATAACGGCCATCGTCGTGCCAGAGGGAACACCCGGGCTCAGCTTCGGCGCGAACGAGAAGAAGATGGGCTGGAAGGCCCAGCCGACCCGGCAGGTCGTGCTGCAGGATGTGCGCGTTCCCATCACCCATGCGATCGGCGCAGAGGGATCGGGGTTCGGCATCGCGATGAAGGGCCTGAACGGCGGGCGACTGAACGTCGCAGCCTGCTCACTCGGAGGTGCGCAGTGGGCCCTCGACCGCTCGGTCGCATACCTCCAGGAGCGCAAAGCGTTCGGCGAGCGCCTCATCGACCACCAGGCCCTGCTCTTCAGGCTGGCTGATATGGAGATCGAGCTGCAGGCATCCAGAAGCCTTCTGGCCCGCGCGGCCGATGCACTGCAGAACGGCTCGCCCGACGTCGTGGCAATCTGCGCAGCAGCCAAGAAGTTCGTGACGGATGCCGCGTTCACTGTCGCCAACAGTGCCCTCCAGCTGCACGGCGGCTACGGGTACCTCGCCGAGTACGGCATCGAGAAAGTGGTGCGCGACCTGCGCGTGCACCAGATCCTCGAGGGCACGAACGAGATCATGAGCCTGATCGTGGGGCGAGCACTGTCAGCTCCACGCGCAGCGCTTTCATGACCCTCGCTGTCCTAACCTTTCTTACAACCTGAACTGCCGGCGATCGCACTGACGCGTCGTCGCGAAAGGACATCATGACCAGCTCAATCGCATTCATCGGCCTCGGCAACATGGGGCGCCCGATGGCCGTCAACCTCGCGAAGGCCGGGCACACGGTCATCGGTTTCGACGTGTTCGAGGGGGCCAGGGATGCAGCAGCCGCCGAGGGCGTGGCGATCGCGGCATCCGTGGCAGAGGCCGTGACCTCTGCCGATGTCGTCATCACCATGCTGCAGAACGGCGGCCAGGTGCACGAGGTGTACCTCGGCTCTGACGGCAACCCCGGCGCGCTCGACCTCGTGGCTCCGGGAACCCTTTTCATCGACTGCTCGACCATCTCGGTCGACGACGCGATCGAGGCGAACCGCATCGCAACGGATGCCGGCCACCGCAGCGTCGACGCCCCGGTCTCAGGCGGCGTAGTCGGGGCGACCGCCGGCACCCTCGCCATGATGGTGGGCGGCACAGAAGAGAACTTCGCCACGGTCGAACCGCTGCTGCAGGCCGTGGGCGCGCGCATCGTGCACTGCGGCAAGCCGGGTGCAGGGCAGGCTGCGAAGGTGTGCAACAACATGATCCTGGCCATCTCGATGATCGGCGTGAGCGAGGCGTTCGTGCTGGGTGAACGCCTCGGTCTCACCCACCAGGCCCTCTTCGACGTGGCCTCGCAGGCATCCGGCCAGTGCTGGGCGCTCACGACCAACTGTCCAGTGCCGGGACCCGTGCCAGCCAGCCCGGCCAACCGCGACTACCAGCCCGGATTCGCGAGCGCGCTCATGGTGAAAGACCTGGGGCTTGCCGCCGCCGCCCTCGAATCTGCGGGAGTTGACGCCGAACTCGGCTCGATGGCGAGAACCATCTACGAGCGATTCGCCGCAGCCGGCGGAGCGGGACTCGACTTCTCCGCAATCATCAACGACGTCAGGGAAAGGAGCGCGGCATGAGCGACAATGCGATCACAGGCTACGAGGCAATCCAGGTCGAGACCCGCGGCCGCGTCGGCATCATCACGCTCGATCGGCCCAAAGCGCTCAACGCCCTCAACCAAGTGCTGATGACCGAGGTTGTGGCTGCTGCGACCGCATTCGACGCGGATTCTGCCATCGGCGCCATCCTGCTTGCGGGCTCTGAGCGAGCCTTCGCCGCTGGTGCCGACATCACGGAGATGGCGTCGAAGACCTACCAGGAGATCTACATCGGCGACCTGTTCGCAGCATGGGATCGCATTCCTGCCCTTCGCACTCCCACGATCGCGGCGGTCTCGGGCTACGCGCTCGGCGGCGGCTGCGAGCTGGCCATGATGTGCGACATCGTCATCGCGGCTGACACCGCCACCTTC
>JAODLU010000257.1 GCA_025464125.1 Microbacteriaceae bacterium
TGCGATCCCCTAGCGCTCGGCGCGGCCGCTCCGCGCGGTTCTCACAGGCTATACCCAGGTCGCCTCCTGACGGCTGGAGGCATCTTCGAGGGCTGCGAGCAGGATCACGGGAGCTCGGCGGATCGACGCGCCCGCCTCACACGCGGCTGGTTGTCGAGTCTCCCGAGAAGCGCTGCGCCAGCCACACGGGGATGACAGCGACGACGGCCAGCACCGCGGCGACGACGTTGACGACCGGCGCCTGGTTGGGACGGAACAGATTGCTGAAGATCCACAGCGGCAGGGTCTGGATGGCCGGGCCGGCCGTGAAGGTCGTCACGACGATCTCGTCGAAACTCAGTGCGAAAGCCAGGACAGCACCTGCGATGAGTGCGCCGCGCACGCCAGGAAAGGTGACCCGCCAGAACGTCTGCCAGCCGGTGGCACCGAGATCGGCCGACGCCTCTTCGAGCGACGTCCCCATCCGCCGCAGCCGCGCCTGCACATTGTTGTAGACGATGACGATGCAGAAGGTCGCATGGCCGATGATGACGGTGGCGAGCCCGAGCGCGACGCCGAACGGCCCGAGCACCTGCACGAACGTCGCGTTCAGTGCGATGCCCGTGACGATCCCGGGCAGGGTGATCGGCAGCACGACGAGAAAGCTGATGGTGTTGCGGCCGAAGAACGTGTACCGCTGCACGGCGAACGCGGCCATGGTGCCGAGCACCAGCGCGATGAGCATGGCGCACACTCCCGCCAGCACCGAGGTGCCCAGGGCGCTGAGCGCGCCGCTCGATGACGCCGCCTTCTGCCACCACTCGAGCGTGAAGCCGGTGGGCGGGAAGCCGAAAGTGCGCGAGCTGTTGAACGAGTTCAGCACGATGAGCAGCAACGGGATGTAGAGGATCGCCAGGCCGAGCCCCATCCAGACGTAGAGAGTGGCACGCAGCGCGTTGGGCAGTTTCATCAGACGTTCTCCAGAGCGCCGGTGCGTCGCATCGCGAACAGGTACAGGATGATCGCTGCGAGCGGTATGAGCGAGAGCGCGGCCGCGAAGGGCTGGTTGTTCGCGGTCACCAGCTGTCCGTAGATGAGATTCGCGAGCAGCTGGGTCTTGCCTCCGACGATCCCCACCGCGATGTAGTCGCCGAGGGTGAGCGAGAAGGTGAAGATGGAGCCGGCCGCGATCGCCGGGAAGACCAGAGGCAGAGTGATCGAGCGCACGGTGCGCCAGGCGCCCGCGCCGAGGTCGAAGCTCGCCTCGAGCAGCGAGTCGGAGACACGATCGAATCCGGCGTACACCGGGATGATCATGTACGGCAGCCACAGGTACGCGAGCGTGATGACGGTCGCGGTGAGCCCGTATCCCGGAGTGCTCCCTCCGGTGACGAACGCCAGCGGGCCGTTCGGGGCGAGCAGGATGCGCCACGCGTACGCCTTCACGAGATAGCTCGCCCACAGCGGGGTCGTCACGGCGACGAGCAGCGCGACCCGAGCGCCGTGCGACGCGACCTTGCTCATGAAGAGCGCCATCGGAACCGCAATCACCACATCGATCAGCGTCACCCTGATGGCGACCAGGATGGTGCGGAGCGCGACCGTTCCGAAGAGCGGGTCGGTGAACAGGCGGGCGATGTTGTCGAGCGTGAACGTCTGGACGACCGCGCCGGTGAAGTCGTCGACCGTCCAGAACGCCGAGACGAGCATGACCGCGATCGACCCCAGGTACATCACCACGAGCCAGAGCAACGGAACGCTGAGGAGCAGCGCCAGCCGTGCCCTCGGCCGCGTGGAGAGGTAACTGGGCGATCGCGTCGGGACTAGCCCCTGATCTGCTGCCACGCGTTCACCCAGTCGGTGTACGAGGTGCAGTTGTCGCCCTTGCCGTCGACGCACTGCTTGGTGGGCGTCGTCCAGTAGTGGATCTTCGCCGCGTAAGCCTTGTCGGTGGCGTGATAGTCCGTGCAGAAGTTGGGGTCGCTCGTCTTTTCGCAGGCGAGGGCCTGAGCGGGCGCTTCACCGAACCATTCGGCGACCTCGGCGTTCACCGAGGCCGAGGTGATGTAGTCCATCCACTTGTACATGCAGTTCGTGTGCTTGGCCTTGGTGGAGATCATCCAGGTGTCCGACCATCCGGTCACTCCCTCTTTCGGCACGACCGTCTCGACTTTGACCTTCGCGTCGGAGTTGATCAGGTTCGCGATGACCTGCCAGGTCGTGCCGACCACCGAGGTTCCGGACTCGAACGCCTGAACGGCCTTGGTGTAGTCCGACCAGTACTCCCCGATGTTCGCGTTCTGCTTCTTGAGCAGTGCCACGGACGCGGCGAGTTGTTTCGCAGTGAGGGAGTACGGGTCCGTGATGCCGAGCGACGGATCGGATGACGTCAGGTACAACGCAGCGTCGGCGATGTAGATCGGCGAGTCGTACGCCGTGACCTTCCCCTTGTATTTGCTCGCGTCGTCGAAGACGGCCGACCACGACGTCGGCGCCGGCGTCACCGTCGACGGCGTGTACATCAGGAGGTTGGCGCCCCAGCCGTGCGGGATGCCGTACATCTGCCCGTTGACCGAGTTCCAGTTGCCGTTCTTCAGGAACGACGAGATCGTCGTGTAGTTCGGGACCAGCTTGGTGTTCACAGGGGCCACGTTGCCCGCGTAGATGAGCCGGAGGGTCGCGTCCCCCGAGGCCGAGACCCCGTCGTACTGGCCCGTTCGCATCAGCTGGACCATGTCGTCGGACGTCGCGCCATAGGTGGTGTGGACCTTGCATCCGGTCTGGGTCTCGAACGGGTGCACCCAGTCGACGGACGGGTCGTTGCTGCCGTCCTCCGCGTACCCCGCCCAGGCGATCAGGTTGAGCTGGCCCTCGCCTGCGCCGACCGACGACGCCATCTTCACCTTCGGGGGCGCGGCCCGCGTGGTTCCGGTGGTTCCTGACGAACAGCCGCTCATCGCGAGCGCTGCTGCGAGCAGAACGGCTGCGCCTGCGG
>JAODLU010000069.1 GCA_025464125.1 Microbacteriaceae bacterium
CCTCGACATCAGGCTCGTCGCTGACGTTGCGCACAAGAACGGCGTGCCGCTCATCGTCGACAACACGATCGCAACCCCGTACCTGATCCGCCCGTTCGAGCACGGCGCCGACATCATCGTGCATTCGGCCACCAAGTTCCTCGGCGGCCACGGAACGGTCATCGGCGGCATCATCGTCGACGGCGGCAAGTTCGAGTGGTCGAAGAACGTCGAGAAGTTCCCTGGCCTGACCGAGCCGGACCCGAGCTACCACGGCGCGAGCTACACGACTGCGGTCGGCGACGGCATCGCGTACATCATCAAGGCCCGCGTGCAGGGCCTGCGAGACCTTGGGGCCTCCATCGCGCCGGCGAGCGCGTGGCAGCTCATCCAGGGCATCGAAACCCTCTCGCTTCGCATCGAGCGCCACGTAGAGAACGCCCAGGCGGTCGCCGAGTGGCTCGACAGTCACGAAGACGTCGCATCGGTCAACTACTCGGGCCTGCCGTCGAGCCCCTGGTACGCCAAGGCCAACGAGAACGCGCCAAAGGGTGACGGTGCGGTGCTGTCATTCGAGCTCAAGGGCGGAGTGGACGCCGGTCGCGCACTCGTCGACAGCGTCACGCTCTTCAGCCACCTGGCCAACATCGGCGACGTGCGCAGCCTGATCATCCATCCAGCGTCGACCACCCACTCGCAGCTCACCCCTGAGCAGCAGCTGACCTCTGGGGTCACCCCTGGTCTCGTGCGTCTCTCAGTGGGCCTCGAGAACATCGACGACATCATCGCCGACCTCGCTGCAGGATTCGCGGCTGCCCGCTCGGTGAGCTCGGCGAACGCGAGCGCATAACTGAACTACAGCGGATCGGCCTCTTATGGTCGATCCGCTGGTTCCGCCGGTAACAATGTCCCGGGTGGTTCGCCGGTCGGCAATACTTGCCTAGACATGGATTGGCAGACACCCGAGGACACAGTTCCCTCCAGCTTCGTTACTGAGGCGAATTCCCGGGCGCTCGCGGGCAAGCCTGCTGCCACCGGCGCGTGGCGTGAGGGCGATCATCCTGGCGACCGCAAGTTCGTCTCCATCGGGGCCAGGCAACTCGAGCGGGGCGGTTTCCTGCCGTCGGCGCGCATCGCCTACGAGACGTGGGGCGAGCTGAATGCCGATGGCAGCAACGCGGTGCTCGTGCTTCACGCTCTCACCGGTGACAGCCATGTGATCGGCATGCCCGGGCCGGGGCATCCGACAGCCGGGTGGTGGTCGGGTATCGTCGGGCCGGGCAAATACATCGACACCGACACATGGTTCGTCGTCGCTCCAAACATGCTCGGAGGCTGCCAGGGCAGCACAGGGCCAGCGTCATTCTCGCCTGGCGGTCGCGAGTGGGGTGCCAGATTCCCGTACCTCACGATCCGGGACCAGGTGGATGCCCAGCTCGCGCTAACCGACGCCCTCGGCATCGACCGCTGGGCCGCCATCATCGGCGGCTCCATGGGCGGAATGCAGTCGCTCGAGTGGGCGATCATGTATCCGGACAGGCTCGACCGCGTCGCGGTGATCGCGGCGCCCTCGTTCAGCAGCGCGGACCAGATCGCGTTGAATTCGGTGCAGATCGAGGCGATCCACATGGATCCGCACTTCGCCGACGGCGACTACTACGAGACCGCAGATGGCGAGGGCCCCTACCGCGGTCTCTCCCTGGCGCGTCGCATGGCCCTGCTCAACTACCGCTCCCCCAGTGAACTCAACGACCGCTTCCAGCGCAGTTCCCAGACAAGCGTGAGCCCGCTCGGCGGTTCAGGCAGGTTCGCGGTCGAAAGTTATCTCGACTTCCACGGCAACAAGTTCACCCGCCGATTCGATGCGAACAGCTATGTGCTGCTCGCGCAGTCGATGAACTCCCACGACATCGGGCGGGACCGTGGCGGGGTGGCAGCAGCGCTCGCACGCATCACCGCGAAGAGTCTCGTGCTCGGAATCGACAGCGATCGGCTGTTCCCTGTTGCTGACCAGGTCGTGATTGCAGAACACCTGCCGAGTACGAACATCGACGGCGGCGAAGCCGTGGTGATCCACTCCGATTTCGGTCATGACGGGTTCCTCATCGAAGACGACCTCGTAGGACCGGAGTTGGCGCGCCTGCTCAACTGTTGACGATTCTTTCACTGTGTCGCCACTGGTCACTAAGCTGACAGACAGAGTGTTCTGTCAACCCGCAAGACCGGGCGCTCAAGGGGATCCCGTGAGTCTTGAAAATGCCCGACGCAGCTCGAATCCGATTCGAGTGGCGCTCGTCGACGACCACCGCCTGGTGACGGATGGGCTGTTGGCGCACCTGGCGGGCCGCAGGCACGGCATCGACGTGTCGTTCACTGCCACCAGCTGGCACGCAATGCTCGCGCACGAGCAGTTTCCCGTCGATGTTGTGGTGATCGACCTGCACCTCGCAGACAACATCCCCATCGCAACCAAGGTGAGGGCGCTCAACGCTGCTGGCGCCCGCACTGTGGTGATCAGCCGGCATGCCGACGCCGCTTCCATTCACGGCGCGATCCGGGCGGGGGCACTCGCTTTCGTACCCAAAACCGAGGCGGTGGAAGAATTGATCCTCGCGATACGGTCAGCGGCGGCAGGTGAGATCTATCGCAATTCCCCGGTTGAGCAGATGCTCGATCGTGCCGAGACAGTTGCAGACCCCGGCCTCGGAAGCCAGGAACTCCGCGCACTCGTGCTGTACGCCTCCGGCCGCTCGATCCGCGAAGTCGCCACCGAGATGGCGACAACCGACGAGACCGTGAAGTCCTACATCAAGCGCGGCCGACGCAAGTACCGGCAGGTCGGAATCGACCTCGGCACGAAGGTGCTGCTGCGGCGTCACGGCGTGCGAGAAGGCTGGGTAGCGGCGGAGTAATTCCGCCATACCGGTCACGCAAGTGGGGGGCTCAGCCGAGGGAAACGTGCGGCCGCGACACGCCGCACTGCACGTTGGAGGGCGTACCCCCTTTTTAGGTGACAGCGTGTGTGAGCATTGCTAACGTGGAACTCATCGCCAAAGAGCGCGATCGTCTTTTGCAGCGCTCTGCCCGCGTCATTGGACTCGGGTCAACTGCGATCACGCTGGTCTGTTTCTGCGTGCCGGGCGTGCTGCACTGGACCACCCTGCTCGCCGTACTGCCGCTGCTTGCGGTCGTGGCGTTCAGCCACGTCCGGCTCGGCATCAACCAGAGCCTGGCCTGGGTTCTGCTCGGTCTTGCTGCAGGAATCGGCATCCTCATCGTCGTGCAGTTGCCATTCGGCCAGGCGCCGGCTGTCGGGCTGTCCACGGCGGTGATACCCCTGGCCGCAGGCGCGATGGCGGCGTTCGGCATCGTGCTCGTCACGAGCATGCGGCGCATCGCCATACTCGTGATCGGGTTCCTCGCAACGGTGACGATGACGGAGCTGGCAGTGCGGGCTACAACCGTGCTGTCTGCTGGCGCAGCTTCAGTCGCTCTCGGCTGGCTGCTGGCCGCCATCTTCGGCTACTGGCTTTCGGCGAGCATCCCCCGCGCAGCCCGCCGCATCTACAGCATCGGCAGGGCGCACCGCGCCGAGCGACTCGCCAGCGAGACCGAGGCACAGCGGCGACAGGGCGCGCGGCTGCTGCACGATACCGTTCTCGCGACACTCACCCTGCTTGCGCACTCCGGTGTCGGGGTTGCGCCATCCGCCCTTCAACTGCAGGCACGGGACGACGCACGCCTACTGCGCCAGCTTCGTCTCGGAGCCACTCCCGCGCCGCAGTCCTCGGGCACGTACAACCTGGAACCTGTTGAGGAGACCGCGCTCGGCACCACTCTCGAATCGGTCAAGCAGAGGTTTGGCCGCATGGGGCTCGAGGTGAGCTGGCATGGCACAGGCCAGGTGCTGTTGCCGAGCAACGTGCTCGACGCGTTCTTGCTTGCGCTTGCTGAATGCCTCGAGAACGTTCGGCGCCACTCGGGCATGACCGACGCCCACGTCACCATCACCGACGATGAGACGACAGTGCGGGCGATGGTGACGGATGCCGGGGTCGGCTTCGACCTCAAAGACATCGACGAGGCGCGCCTCGGTTTCAAGGACTCGGTGGTCGGTCGGCTGAAGGAGGTCGGCGGCAACGCCAGGCTCTTCTCATCCCCCGGAGCTGGCACGACTGTAGTGCTCGAGGTTCCGAAGTGACCGACTTCGAAAGGCCGGACGAGAGCACGCTCGGCGCAATCCTCGGCCGCCGCAACCGTGCTGGCGTGCCTGCAGGATCAACTGCGGGCCGCGCGATGCGCCAGGCCAGCGCTCGCGGCGCAAGCCTCGGCACGGGCTACCTCGGGGTGGGGGGCAGCATCCTCGCGGCCATCCAGGGCGTCTATGGCATCGCCCTGTTCCTCTGGCACCTGCCGGACTACCCCAATCCGGTTTTCGCAGCAGCGGCCTGGTTGCTTTACGCGCTCGCCATGCTCGGCGTCGGAGTCGCGATCTCGACCAGGGGTGAGCGCATGCCCGACTGGATGTTCGCGCTCTTCCTGTTCGCGCTGGCCGGAGTCGTCACGCTCGACTTCGTTGCCATCTGGCCGCTGCACAATGTCGGCCAGTTTGCTACTGCGTCCATTTCCACAGGCTTTGGACTCCTGGTCGCCCTCACCCTGAGACGAGCACGCGAGATCTTCGGCGCGGCAGTGCTGCTCGGTCTAGCGATGCTCGCCGCCATCCTGCTCACAACACCGCTCACTGCTGAACACATCCCGGCACAGGTGGTGGCGTTGGCCCTGGTTGTCGCGCCGTCCATGTTCGGCCTGTACGTAATTCGTCACTTCCGTCGCATCGTGCAACTCGAGCTCGACCGGGTGCTGGTGCAGAGCACTGTGTCTGCTCCCCGGTTCGCGGTGGGCATGCTGGCCTCGGAAGAGCTCGCGCGGCTCGACCTGGCCGCAGAGGAACTGCTTGACTCTGTCGCCACCGGCCGCATCAAACTGCCACTCTCTCCGAAGATCGCGTCTACCGCGGCATCCCTCGCAACCGAGCTCCGACTGCACCTGATCGAGGGCAGGCGCGAGACCTGGCTGTACCACGCGATCACGGAATCCGAGCAGCTGGGCAAATCGGTCAGCCTCATTGACCGTGGCAGCCTGGCCGGCCTGCTCGGCCCGCAGCAGCGTGACGGGCTGCTCGCCGCAGTGTGGCTGCTTGTGAGCGACAAGAGCAAGGCGACTGCCACAGCGATCGTCACGCTCGGGCCGGTCAGCTCGCCGCCTGACCCCGGTTCCCGCACGATTACCGTGCCGATTGTCATCACCACGACAGCCGTTGCCCGCAACAGGGTCGACCCCGCGACCTGGGATGCCATTGGCAAGGTTGGCAGGTTCATCGATTCCACCCAGAACTCGAGCCTGCGTGTCGAGATCGACTGCGTGGTCGCAAACCCCGCCGACCAATAGCATTTCCCTCAACGAGTGACGAAGAACAGGACGCCCAGTGCCACCAGCAGATGACCCGATCCGCCTCGCGATAGTCGACGACCACAAGATGCTTCTCGGCGCGCTGACCGAGTGGATCAGGAACGCCGCAACCGACATCTCGATGGTCGCAGCGGTGTCCACCTGGCCTGTACTGCTGACCAGCCCGGAGTTCCCCGTCGACGTCGTGCTGCTCGATGTCGACCTCAAAGACAATATCCCGATCTCGCTCAAGATTTCGACTCTCAAGACCACCGGTGTGAAGACCGTGCTGATGAGCACGTATTCGGAGCCCAACGTCGTTCGTGAGGCCCTCGGCGCCGGCGCCCTCGGCTACCTCGTCAAGAGCGAGGAGGCCGACATGATCGTCGAAGCCATCCGCGCGGCAGCTCGGGGCGAGTCATACATTTCAGCCGAACTCGACCTGGCCCTGAACGCCAGCGATGTCGGCGGCGCACCCAAACTGAGCGCGCAGGAGCGCAGGGTCATGGCGCTCTATGGCGGCGGCGAGCCGGTCAAGGCAGTGGCCTTCCAGCTCGGCATCTCAGAAGAAACCGCCAAGTCATACCTGAAGCGCATCCGCGAGAAGTACCGCGTCGCCGGAATCGATGTCGGCACCAAGGTGGCGCTTCGCAAGCGCGCGATCTCCGACGGAATCCTGATCTCGACCGACGGTCCGGTTAACTTCTAGCCGGTGCAGTGTGGCCGGCCAGGCTCAGCCGCCGACCGGCAGTATCAGCTCGCCTGAAGGATGCGGTGGCAGTCCGCGGCGTCGCTGCAGCAGCGCGCTGGCGACCGCGAGCGCGAGACCCGGCACGCAGAGCAGAAGGCCGATCCAGGTCGGCGAGAGGTAGCCGAGGCCAGCCGCGATAGTCACACCGCCGAGGTACGCGCCGAGGCTGTTGCCGATATTGAGCGACGCGTGGTTGGCTGCCGCGGCCAGCGTCTGGCTGTCGCCCGCGACATCCATGAGCCTGGTCTGGATCGACGGCGAGAGACCGGATGCCGCGAACCCGGTGAGGAACGTGAATACGAGCAGCCCGGCTACCGTGTGGGCAGTGAGCCCGAGCCCGGTGAGTGCGACAAGGAACACTCCGAAGAACGCGAAGATCGACCTCATCACATTGCGATCTGCCGCCCAGCCGCCAACGAAGTTTCCGATAGTCATACCCGTGCCGACGACGGCCAGCACGATCGGCACGAAGGCGGCGCCGAGCTGCGTGACCTCTGTGACGACAGGCGAGATGTAGGTGTACACGGCGAAGAAGCCGCCGAACCCTATTGCGCCGATGAGCAGGGCGAGCCACACCTGCGCTCGCGCGAACGCTCTCAGCTCACTACGCATTGTCGCGTTGGGATTGCCTGCCTGCAGCGGAACGAAGAACGCGATCGCGACGAAGGTGATGGCGAAGATCGCCGCAACAGCCAGGTAGGCCACTCGCCAGCTGGTCTGCTGGCCGAGGAAGGTGATCGCCGGCACACCGATGATGTTCGCGATGGTGAGCCCCGACATGACGATCGCTACGCCTTTGCCGCGTTTGCCTGGCCCCATGAGTTCAGCGGCGACTAGGGCGGCGACTCCGAAGTACGCGCCGTGCGGCAGGCCGGCCACGAAACGGGCGATGAGAACGAGCCCGAAGCTTGGCAGCTGGGCAGAGGCGATCGTGCCGACGGTGAACGCCGCGGCGAGCTCGAGCAGCAGCTGCTTTCTCGGAAAGCGGGCCGACAGCGCGGCGATCGTCGGAGCGCCGACCA
>JAODLU010000296.1 GCA_025464125.1 Microbacteriaceae bacterium
GGGCTTCGAGGCTCCGGTGAACCTCGAGTACTCGGAGGGCAACCGCTCGGCGAGCATCCGCATCCCGATCACGGGTACCAACCCCAAGGCCAAGCGCATCGAATTCAGGGCACCGGACGCCTCGGGCAACCCGTATCTTGCATTCGCCGCCCAGATGATGGCTGGACTCGACGGCATCAAGAACCGCATCGAGCCGCATGAGCCTGTAGACAAAGACCTGTATGAGCTTCCGCCAGAGGAGGCGAAGAACATCCCGCAGGTTCCCGCCTCGCTCGAGGAAGCCCTTCAGGCCCTCGAAGCAGACCATGAGTTCCTTACGGCTGGCAACGTGTTCACCACCGACCTGATCCAGACCTGGATCTCGTACAAGCGCTCGGTTGAGATCATCCCCGCGGCCCAGCGTCCAACCCCGTTCGAGTACGAGCTGTACTACGGGGTGTAATTCCCTGGCCTCTGCATCATTGGGCTGACGAAGTTCCGTCCGCAACGAGTCCGCAGGAGTGGCAGGACGGCCGTTCAAACGGTCGTCACAGCGACTCCTGCGGACTCGCCGGTTTCTGGCCACTCGCACCAATCGCAGTCGCGCTTCGCCTCGCGGGCGAAAAAATGATGGCCGAATCGCCGTGCCAGAAATTAGGATCTCGGCATGAGCCGGCGACCCCTGGACAAGACCTACCCGATCAGCTGCGACAACGCGTGCCACCTCAGCCGGGGCAGCCTTGGCGGCACCGACTACGCCTGCCCCAAAGGCACACCTGTCTACGCCGAGATTTCTGGCGACGCCCGCGGGCGCGTAGCCGGTACTGGTGGCTGGTGCGTGACCATCAACGGGGTCGGCATCAGCATCGACAACATGCACCTCTCGGGGTTCGCTGACGGTCTTGGCATCGGCCAGTCGAGATGGGTCAACCAGGATGACCTGCTCGGCTATTCAGGCGGCCGCCTCGGCGACCCCGGCTCGGGTTCGGCTACCGGCCCACACCTTCACGTTGACGTGTACGTCAACGGTCACCGAACCGGATACGAGGATTGGTTCACCTCACAAACCGACACGGCCGGCTACGGCGAAAACCCGATTGGAGAATTTCTTATGGCACTGAATGAAGCGCAGCAGCAGCAGATGTATGACGCCCTCGTGCAGCCGTTCGGCTATACACCGCAGGCGATAATCGGCATTCTTCGCGACCAGGTGATCCCCAAGTTCGAAAGCGGCGCTGGGTACGACTGGTTACTGGCGATTGCGAACCAGGGCAACGCGATCCTTGCTTCGTTGGGCGAGCACGACAACCTGACGCTAAATGCCGCGCAGGTCGAGCAGCTGGCCGAGTCGCTGCGCGAAGGGCTCGGGGTAGAAGTTGCCGACGCTCTCGGCGAAAAGCTTCGCGCTCCGGGGAAATAACTGGGTGTACATCGACGACGGCGTTTAGCGGTCACCCCGATTGGAGTTGTACCCCAGCAGGGTGGGTAGTAATGCTGACTACCGCTCCAACTGGTCGGGTGAGAGCCTGAATCATGAATGATTTCGCCGAACGTACACAGTGACGCCGCACCCCGAACCATTCAATGACGACCAGATAGCGCCAATTCCCAGCAAGCTCGCCGGGAGGACGCCGCTCGGACCGGGCATGACCCGGCGATCCGCGCTCGTGGCGACCGGTCTGGCAATTCTTGCCGTGGGCACCGCAGGTGCCGGGTTTGCTCAGTCCGCTGTTGCGGCTGGCCCGAAGTCCGGGGATGACGCGCTGGTGCTGCGCACCATCTCAGAGGTCGAACACTTCTCAGCGTGGCTTGGTGGCAAGCCGGGCCTGGTTGGCGAATTCGGAGTTCCCGCATACAACAACGCCACTGGTGACGTCGACAAATTCACCCACCTGCTCAGTCGGTTCTTCGACCGCGCTGACGAGCTCGCGCTCAACACCCAGGGGTGGGTCGCGGCGAATTGGTCTGGCGGCACCGCCTCTCACTCGATGGGTGTCTACAACAACGCTGCCAACGACGGCCGGATCAACAACGCATCAGTTGCCGCGAGAGTCCTCGAAAGCCGTTACGCATACGGTGCAGCCCACGGCCTGCTGCGAGGGGTGAACCTCTCGGGCATCGATCATCCAGAGGCGCGACGCACTGACGGTCCTGCTGTGTTCGTGCCGACGGCGGCAGACGTCGCGTACCTCGCGTCACGGGGGGTGAAGAGCATCAGGCTGCCATCCATGTGGGAGCACCTGCAACCGAATCTCGGGGGGCCACTAGACACTACGAGGCTGGCGGTGCTGCAGCAGATAATCACAGCCTGTGCGTCCAATGGCATCAGGGTGATTCTCGATCTGGCACACAACTACGGGCGCTACGAACTGCCATCGGGCGGCGGGCTGCAGACCATCGCGCTCAGTAGCGGACCGCTGACCGCCGCACACCTGGCCGATTTCTGGTCGAAGGTGGCGACCTGGGTTAAAGCCGATCCCACTCGGGCGTCGACCGTGCACAGTTTCGACATCATGAACGAACCGCACGATCTCGCAGCCGAAGCAGGAACTGGGGGCAGCGTCATCTACGACTTCGAGTCAGGTACGACGCAGGGTTTCGAGGCGAATCACGCCTGGATCAGCCTCGCCAACTCGACC
>JAODLU010000121.1 GCA_025464125.1 Microbacteriaceae bacterium
GTCGTACATCGTCGCGCGCTCATCCACAGTCGCCGTCACGTCGAGAAAGGTGATCTCGTCTGCGCCCTGCTCGTAGTACCGCCGGGAAAGTTCGACCGGGTCCCCCGCATCGCGCAGGTTGAGAAAATTGACACCCTTCACCACCCGGCCTGCAGCAACATCGAGGCACGGGATCACCCTGGTCGCTACTGGCATGCCACACCCGCGATGTCGAGATCCGTCATATCAGGTCCGCCATGTCAAATCCGCGCAGCGTGAATCGGACTGACGAGAATAGCCCTGGCGCCCAGGTCGTAGAGCCTGTCCATCACGTGGTTCGTCTCGGACCGTGGCACCATCACCCGTACCGCCACCCACTCGCTGTCGCGGAGGGGAGACACCGTCGGGGATTCGAGCCCCGGTGTGATCACTGAAGCAGCCTCGATGAGGGCAGCCGGCAGGTCGTAATCCATCAGCACGTACTGTCGCGCCACGAGCACTCCCTGCAGGCGCCGCTGGAGCGTGGTGATACCCGGCAGGTCCTGTTTGGCGCTGATCAGCACAGCCGAAGACTCGAGGATGACCGGCCCGAAGATTTCGAGGCCCTGGGCTCGCAGTGTCGATCCCGTCGACACAACGTCGGCCACGGCATCCGCCACTCCGAGCCGCACCGCGGATTCCACCGCGCCGTCGAGTTTCACGAGCTCTGCTGTCACACCGGACTTCGCCAGGAAATCGCCAACCAGGCCCGGATAGCTCGTGGCCACCCGCACTCCGGCCAGTTCTTCATGACTGGTGAAACGACCCGCGGGACCAGCAAAACGGAAAGTGGAATCGCCGAAGTCGAGACTCGCTATTTCAACCGCCGTGGAACCGGAGTCGAGCAGGAGGTCACGACCGGTTATTCCGACGTCGAGCGCGCCAGAACCTACGTACGTTGCAATATCGCGCGGGCGAAGATAAAAGAACTCGACATCGTTGCGCGGGTCGAGCACATTGAGTGCACGGGGGTCACGACGCCCCGCATAGCCGGCTTCAGCGAGCATCTCCGCGGCGGTCTCGCTCAGCGAACCCTTATTGGGCACTGCGATTCTCAACATGTGAACTGCTTCAGCATTATGGGTCTTTTCAGGTCAGAGGGCAGGACGTGTGGTCGACAACTGCTTCACAGATGTCGCCAGATGTCCGCCGGCGTGAGGCCCTTCGCGAGCATCATGACCTGCAGGTGATAGACGAGCTGGGACATTTCCTCTGCCAGCTCAGCGTCTGACTGGTACTCGGCAGCCATCCAGACCTCGGCTGCCTCTTCGACGATCTTCTTGCCGATGGCGTGCACACCGGCGTCCAGCTCAGCCACGGTGCCCGAACCTTCAGGACGCGCCACAGACTTCTCGCTGAGCTCAGCGAAAAGGTCGTCGAAGGTCTTCACAGGTCCAAGGGTATAGGTCAGCGGGTACCGAGAAGGTCGATCACGAAGATCAGCGTGCGACCGGAGAGGTGGTGGCCGCCGCCCACTTCGCCGTAGGCAAGTGCGGGAGGAACAACGAGCTGCCGACGACCGCCGACCTTCATGCCGGGGATGCCCTGCTGCCAGCCCGCGATCAGCGCAGCGAGCGGGAAATCCACCGACTGGCCACGGCTCCATGACGAGTCGAACTCTTCGCCGTTTTCGAGGTCGACGCCGAGGTAGTGCACGTCGACGGTGTCGCCGGGTTTTGCTTCAGTTCCCGTGCCGATCTCGATGTCGGTGATGACGAGCTCCGAAGGAGCTTCGCCCTCGTAGAAGTCGATTTCTGGCTTGGTCTTGTTCGTGTCGCTCATGCTCCAATTCAAGCAGAGTGCGAGTGCTCCTGCGCCGCAGCGCGCAGCGCGTCGACCTGGGCCGCGGGGTCGGCAGCGCTGTAGACGCTCGAGCCCGCGACGAATGTGTCTGCACCAGCTTCGGCCGCGATCGCAATGGTCTCTTCTGTGATGCCGCCGTCCACCTGCAACCAGACGTCCAGGCCCGATCGTGTCACTGCTTCGCGCAGCATCCTGAGTTTTGGCATCGTCGAATCGATGAACGATTGTCCGCCGAATCCCGGTTCCACTGTCATCACCAGCACCTGGTCGAACTCGGGCAGTATCTCCAGATATTGCCCAATAGAAGTGCCCGGCTTCACAGCAATACCTGCGCGCGCCCCGATCTCGCGCAGCTTTCGCGCAAGAGCGACCGGGTCACCTACCGCCTCAGCGTGAAAGGTAACCGAATACGCGCCTGCTTCGGCGTAGCCCGGCGCCCAGCGATCCGGGTCGTCGATCATCAGATGCACATCGAGCGGGAGTGGGCTCACCCGCTGCAGCGACTCGACCATCCGCAGACCGAAGGTGAGGTTCGGCACGAAGTGATTGTCCATGATGTCGACATGCACGAGGTCCGCGTTCGCGATGCGGGCGAGCTCAGCCTCGAGGTTGGCGAAATCGGCAGTCAGGATGCTCGGATTGATGCGCACGGACATCCGGCTAGCCTAGAGCGCCTTCTCAAGCAGGCAGATGAACATCGCGTCTGTGCCGTGCCTGTGCGGCCAGAGCTGCACATGGCCATCTGTGCCATCCCCCAGCTCGAGCTGCCTCTTCGTCACGTCCTGGAGGGTTGCAGCGGTGTCCATCCTGCTGATGCCATGCGACTTCGCGAGCACGGATTCCAGCACAGCTTTCGTCTCAGCGAGGTGCGGCGAGCAGGTCACGTAGGCCAGCACGCCGCCGGGCTTCAGTGCGGCCAGCCCGGCCACGAGCAGCGCCTGCTGCAGCGGCGCGAGCTCCGCGACATCCTTCGGCTGCTTGCGCCAGCGCGCTTCGGGTCGCCTGCGGAGGGCACCGAGACCCGTGCATGGCGCGTCGAGCAGGATTCGATCGAACTGCCCGGCGAAACGATCGCCGAACTGGGTGCCGTCCTGCACGAGCACCTGCGGTGGATCAGCGAACACTGCGAGTGCCTTGCGTACCAGTTCAGCCCTGGCCGGAGTGATCTCGTTGGCGACCAGTGTTGCTCCGCCCTGGAGCGCCTCGGCGGCGAGAAGCGCAGCCTTGCCGCCTGGGCCAGCACAGAGATCGAGCCAGCGCTCTCCCGCGAGGATCGGTCGCACCCTGCTGAGCGCAAGAGCGGCAAGCTGGGAACCTTCGTCTTGCACGCGCGCCCTGCCCTCGGCAACCGCTGGCCACAGCGCCGGGTCCCCGCCGTCACTGACAGCAGCCACCGGCGAGAATTTCGCCTTCTGTGCACCACGGATGTCCGACACTGCAGCGAGACCGGGAAGCGCAACGAGGCTGACGCGCGGAGCGAAATTGTCGGCGACGAGCAGGTCTTCGAGCTCATGCTCCCTGCCCTCGGCGGCGAGTGCTGCCCGGAATGCACGAACGATCCAAACCGGGTGCGAGTGCTCGGTGGCAAGTCTTTCGTCGTCGTTGCGTGGTTCGGCCATCACCCTGTCGTGCCACTCATCCGGTGAGGAGCGGGTAATCGTGCGGAGCACACCGTTGACGAATCCACTGGCCGAACGTGAACCCACTTCCTTCGCCATCGAGACTGCTTCGTCGACAGCTGCATGCTGAGCGACACGCATAGACAGCAACTGGTGCGCGCCCAGCCGCAGCACGTCAAGGATCGCTTCGTCGATTTCGACCACGGGTCGCCGAGCTGCAAGTTCGATGACCGCGTCGTAGTACCCCTGCTGGCGCAGGGTTCCGTACGTGAGTTCTGTTGCCAGCGCTGCATCCTGCGCGCCGAGCCGGGCTCGCTCCAGCTTCACCGGCAGCAGAAGGTTGGCGTACGCGTCAGTTTCGCGAACTGCCATGATCACCTCGAGCGCGATGCGGCGAGCTGGCTGGATTCGCCCGATGGCTGGAGCGCTCATTCGGCCACCACCGGCGCCGCAGGCATGCCCCTCCACCAGTCGCCTGCCGGCATGCGGGGTTTACCCTCTGGCTGCACGACGTGGAGCTGCAGCGGTTCGCTCCCGGTACCGACCAGCACCCGTCCGCCCACCAGCTGGAACACACCGGCAGCGAGTGCCTCGCCATCACGCGCAACCGACGCCTCATGAATCTTGAACCGCTTGCCGGAGAGTCGGGTAAAAGCCCCAGGTTCCGGCGTGACGCCGCGAATGAGTGCGTCGACCGCGGCAGCCGACTGCGTCCAAACGATTCGTCCGTCTTCGAGGGTGAGCTTCGGGGCGAGCGTGACGTCACCCCGCTGTACTTCTGCCCTCGCGCTGCCATCGGCCAGCGCATCCACCACCCTCAGCAACAGTTCGGCACCCGAATACGACAGGGACTCGAGCAACTCGCCCGCAGTCTCGTGCTCACCGATCGGCTGGGTCAGCTGGCCATAAACGTCGCCAGCGTCAAGCTCTGGCACCAACTGGAAGACCGATGCCCCGGTGAGATCGTCCCCGGCAATCATTGCGCGCTGCACCGGTGCGGCACCCCTCCAGCGCGGCAGCAACGAGAAGTGGAGGTTGATCCAGCCAAGGCGCGGAGCAGACAGAAGCGGCTCGCGAACTAGCCCGCCGTAGGCCACGATCACCCCAAGATCTGCATTGAGCGATGTGATCTGCCCGGTTGCCTCGCCCGCCAGCCTGTTGGCACGGATGACAGGCAGCGAAAGCTGCTGGGCGGCAGACGCGACAGGAGTCGGTGTAAGCACGCGCTTGCGCCCCTGCGGCGAATCCTCGCGCGTGATAACCGCCAG
>JAODLU010000308.1 GCA_025464125.1 Microbacteriaceae bacterium
AGGCAGCCGAATGCCCTGGCGAGCTGGATGGACATGGTGCCGATGCCGCTCGATCCGCCGTGTACGAGCAGCGTCTCGCCAGCACGAAGCCGACCGGTCAGGAAGACGTTCGACCACACGGTGGCGACGACTTCGGGAAGTCCTGCAGCATCGATGAGATCGAGGTCTGCCGGCACCGGCAGCAGCAGGTTCGCCTGTGCTACAGCCTTGGTCGCATATCCGCCGCCGGCAAGGAGAGCGCAGACGCGGTCGCCAACTGCCCAGCCGTCGACACCGGGGCCGATGGCCTCGATGGTGCCAGAGATCTCCATACCCGGCCAGTCGGGGGAGCCGGTGGGTGGCGGGTAGTTTCCCTCGCGCTGCGCGATGTCTGCCCGGTTCAGGCCTGCCGCAGCAACCGCGACCAGCACCTCGCCGTGGCCGGCAACCGGATCATCGAGTTGCTCGAGCCGCAGCACGCTCGCGTCGCCGGGAGCGCTGATCACAATCGCCTTCATGATCGCAACGCTACCCGCGCGGCACGTCGTCGAGTGGCAGGGCGGCAAGCATGGCCCTCGTGGCACTGAGCGCCCTCCTGGCGATCTCAGCGTCTGGCACGCCGGGGTAGCTGCGAGACGCTGGAATCTCGATCGAGATGGCCGTTGACCGTGGCAGGGCAGCGAGGATAGAGGGCAGTGCGAGCGTGCCGTCGCCGGGCAGAAATCGCCGGTTCATCGCCTCATCGCGAAGCGCCCCAGCGTGGTCTCCCCGCCAGTCTGCCGGCCGCTCTGCAGCATCCGACAGCTGGATGTACGGAAGGCGCTCGGGAGCTATCAGCGCGATTGTCGCCGGGTCGTCTCCTGCGCGGCAAAAGTGCAGGGTGTCGATGAGCACGCCAGCGTTCGGGCATCCTGCAGTGGTGATCGTACGGTCGGCCTTCGCCAACGAACCGTGTGCAAGGTAGACCATGTACTCGAGAACGACGAAGAGCCCGTAGCCGGCCGCCTCGTCGCAGATTGCGGCGAGAGCGTCTGCAGACCGCCGCTCGTCATCGAAGTGGCTGACTACGAGAAAGTTGCGGGCGCCGAGCTCGGCGGCGCTGTCGAGGTACGGAGCGGCATCCGGCACCTCATCGTGCTGTCCGAAGCGCATGGCCTCTGCGTCGAGCACGACCAGTGAGGTGTCGTTGAGTTGCTCCTTAATCGTGCGCATGAGCCGGGTGCCGGATTGCACTACCGGCCGGTCGCTGCCGACGATGGGCACGGTCCTGAATCCGATTGCGTCGTATCCCAGTTGCGCTGCTAGAGGCACCCTGTCGAGCATGGGGGTGGCGTCCAGCGTGAGGTCGCCGAGCGAGACCAGGCGGTTTGCCATCATGGCGCACTGCTGCTGAAACCCAGGGCGGCAAGCACCTCGTCCGGGCGCTCGACCGCGCCGAAATGACCACAGTCCGCGATCACGACGCGAATGCTTGCCGGGAGGAGCGTGCCGAGGTGCTCCAGGTCCTGCTGGTTGACGAAGATGTCACGATCACCGCGTGTTGCGCGCACTGGACACTCGATTTTCGACCAGCGCGAGTCCGCGTCGTATCCTTTCGCCACCGCAGCTGCCGTCACGAAGGATCGCGGCCGAAGTTCCGAGGCGAGCGCCCGAGCCTGCGACTTCGGAACCCTTGTCCAGTGCCTGAAGAGCGGAAAAGTCGCAGGTCTCAGCAGGCCGCTCCTGTTCATGCCGCGCACCAGCGCACCGCCGAGGGGGCCGAGCAGTGCCAGCAACTGCATCACCCTCCACAGCATGGTGAAACCAGGGATCTCGCCGAAGCATTTCACCGGATGCTCGACACTGTGGATCACCGAGAAAGTCGTGCCGGAAACCATGCCGACTGAAAGCACGCTCTGCGGCCAGATGGACGCCATGTGCAGCGCGACGAACCCGCCGAGTGAGTGTCCAACCAGGTCCCACTCGGTGTAACCGAGCTGCTCGGCCATGTCTTTGACCATCGTGCAGATGGCTTCGATCGTGTGGTCTGCCCGCCTCTCGCTGAGCACTGCATCCCCCCAGCCCGGCAGGTCGAACAGGATGGTGTCGCCGAGCTCAATTCCGGATGCCCTGGCTTCGGCAAGCAGCGGCGTCCAGGTCGTCCATGACCCGGCAGCACCGTGCAGGTAGAGGGTGCCTCGCGTAGAACCTCTGTTCGCGGGATGCCGAGCTACACAGCTGCCGAGCGGGCTCTCGATGGTGGTGGACACCAGTCCGAAGGCTGCGGGATCTGAGACAAGTTCGTACGGACCGTACTGCCCGGTCACTCGACTCCACCGACGATTTCTTCGCGCACCCGACGCAGGTCTTCCATGAGCGAACCGATCAGTATCCAATTGGCCGGATCGGGTGTCGGGATCACGAGAGGCGCGGTGAGGGCTGGCAGTTCCGCGGTGATCGGTTCGACGGTGACCGTTACGGCTTCGTGCCCTTCGGCAGAATTGCGCCGATGACTGAGTAGCAGCAGGTCATGTGCTGCTCGATCGAGTTCGAGGGCGATCGACCTGGCTACCGGATCGCCGGGCAGGCCGGGGTCGTAGTTGTCGTGCACGGCGCGAGCCATGCCGAGC
>JAODLU010000344.1 GCA_025464125.1 Microbacteriaceae bacterium
GTTGGAGTCGCGGAATTTCTCCGTGAGCTCGGCAACCGAAGCTTCCTTGTTCGCCATGTGGCTCCTAATTCGTTGTGATGTGTCTGCCAACGACCGCGTGGGTAGCACCCGCGTTTGATAGCACAAACGAAAAATGCTCCGGCGCTAAGCGCACGGAGCAAACGGAACGTTTCTCAATACACCTGCGCTGGTTTTCGACGTACCCTCTCGGGCACCGTGCGAACCTTGGATTGTCTTGCTCGCATTTCTGCTTGCACGACAATGACCTGCGGTCTTTGGCTTCGGGTAACTCTACGCGGAAACCGTTCTCCCCCGCAAATCGCGCCCCTGGAGGTCGCCCTCCGGTGGTGAAAGAGCAGTTTTGGGCCCATGGGTCAGCAGTTGCAACCACAACTGCTCTTTCACGGAGTTATTCGGGGGGATTAGTGGGCTTCGGCGCGGGCGGCTTGCGCGGGGCGCGCGGCTTGCGCGCGGCGGCGGCCGGAGGTGCGGCGGCGGCTGATGGTGCGGCGGGTGCGGCAGCGGTTGGGGGTGCGGAAACAACGCCCTGCGCCGAACGGGTGCGGATGACCAGCGCCTTGGCCACCGGCTCGGGCACGACCTCCACGGGCTCCTGCACGGCCTCCGGCAGCGCAGCATCCGCGTTCCGCGCACGTCGCCGCCGGTCGGGCAGCAGCACGAAGACCGCGAGCAGCGCGATCACCACGAGCAGCGCAATCCCGGCGATGAGCAGGCCCTGGTTGGCCCCGACACCAGTCACCGGAGCGGGGACCACCGAGGGCAGGCTCTTGCGGTATGCCTCGATGGTTGTCGTCGTAGCGATCCCGGACGTTCCCGAGACGAGTGGAACGAGAGCGGTGCCATCCGTGGCGAACCAGGCGGAATGGATGTCGTCCCGCACCAGCACGTCGCCCTTCGGGGCCGCGGCGAGCGCCGTCACAAGCCCGGGGCCGAGGTCGAAGTTTGCCAGCTCCGGGTTGTCGCGGGTGGGATTGATCCACACGGTGGCCAGCCCGACCTCGCGGTCTTTCACCGCGACCGGTGCTACCCAGTTGTTGGTCAGTTCGGTGGGGTTGCCCGAATTCTTGCCAGCCAGGCTCTTACCCGCCAGGAACTCCGCGGTCCAGGCGAACACCCGGTGGATGTCACCCACCTTCGCGGTCTGGCCGAAGTCGATGCCGGACCCCGCTTTCTTGCCAGGGCCATACAGGTCGGCGAGACGGGGCACGAGCCCGGATGCGAAGTACGTCGCGACCGGTTCAGGCACGGTCGGCTCGGTGAGCGTGGGCGTGGGCGCGGGCGTGGGCGTGAGTGCGAGCGCCGCCGGACCGCCGACCAGCGCAAAGACGCTCGTGGAAGCGATGAGGAGGGAGATGCGGAGGGTGGCCGCAGTGCGCATGGCGTGATCCTTTGGGTGCTGCCTTACAGTGCTTCGGGTGCCCCCAGTGTGCCATCTCGCCCGAGAGGTAGTTCGACCGTAAAGACCGTGTCGCCGGGAACGCTGCTCACCCGCACCGATCCACCGTGCCCCTCGACGACCGCGCTCACTATGGCGAGGCCGAGCCCTGTACTCCCTGCCGCCCGGGAACGTGAGCTGTCGCCGCGTGCAAAGCGCTCGAACAACACCGGCTGGAGGTCCGCTGCGATTCCGGGGCCGTCATCCATCACCGTCACGACGGCGTTGTCGTCGACCACACTGAGCGCGACGGTCACGGCTGTTCCGGGTGGCGTGTGCACCCGTGCGTTTGCGAGCAGGTTGGCGAATACCTGATGGAGCCTCGCCTGGTCGCCGGCGATCGTCACCGGTTCGTCAGGAAGGTCGAGTGCCCACAGGTGTTCGGGGCCAGCTGCGTGGGCGTCGCTGACGACATCCACGAGCACGGCGGTGAGATCCATCGGTGTGCTCTCGAGGTCGCGACCCTCGTCGAGCCGCGCGAGCAGCAGCAGGTCTTCGACGAGCGACGTCATACGCACCGCCTCGGACTCGACCCGGGCGAGTGAGTGCACGACGTCGGCCGGAAGCTCGTAGCCACCCCTCCTGGTGAGCTCGGCGTATCCGCGAATCGAGGCGAGCGGCGTGCGCAACTCGTGGCTGGCATCGGCGACGAACTGCCGCACCTTGTTCTCACTGGCTTGCCGGGCAGACAGGGCTGAACCCACGTGTCCGAGCATGCGGTTGATGGCGGCGCCCACCTGGCCGACCTCGGTTCGAGGGTCGGCATCCGAATCGGGTACGCGAACGCCGATGGCTACCTCGCCGCGGTCGAGCGGCAGTTCAGAAACGTGGGTGGCGGTCGCGACGACCCGTTCGAGCGGAGTGAGTGCGATGCGCACGACCCAGCGTCCGACCCAGAAGGCGATCACGAGCACGATGATGGTGATGGCACCGATGATGGCGAGCAATTGGTAGACGATGGTGTGCGTCTCGCTGAGCGGCAAACCGGTGACGGCGAGGTCACCGTCGGCCTGCACCGCCACGATCATCCGATACTGGCCGAGAGTGCCGCCGAGATCGACCGTCATCGGCTCGTTACCGAAGGGCAGCGCCAGCACCACGGCATCCTGCGCCTTCGTGAGGTGCTTGGTGGTGTTGTTTTTGTCGATGTATACAGCGCGCGTGATCGCTCCATTGCTGATGCGCACGAAGATGGTCTCGATCGACTGGCCCGGCCCACCGATGAAGTTCTGGTTCGGGCTGGGTGTTGCGGACCCGTCACCGAAGTTCTGCTGAAATTGTTGCGAACGCTGGGCGGATGATCGCAGCTGGTCGTCGAGTCGGCCCAGCAGGATTCCCTGCAGCGTGAAAGCGCTCACCAGCCCAATCGTGAGAGCCCCGATCGCGAGCAGCGCAATGATGCTGA
>JAODLU010000127.1 GCA_025464125.1 Microbacteriaceae bacterium
CGGATGGCGCGAGAAAGCACTTGAAGCCGAAAACACCCCGGTCGTGCAACTCGCGCAGGTGACCGAGACTCGACGGCACTGCGCCACCCCAGAAGCCGACATTCACCGTCGCCTGTGGGGCCGCCACTGCCTGTTTCGCATCGAGCGCTGCGGGGGAGATGGTGGGCGGGATGCTGTTCAGTGGCATGTCGACGACGGTCGTGACGCCCCCGGCGGCCGCCGCGCGGGTGGCGCTCGCGAACCCCTCCCACTCGGTGCGGCCGGGCTCGTTGACGTGCACGTGGCTGTCGACCAGTCCGGGAACCAGCACCTCGTCGGCTGCGAGCTGCACCACCTCCCGACCCTCGAGCGGACTGCGGCTGACAGCCGTGATGCGGCCTGCGGCAATCCCGACCTCGGCCGGAGCGAACACCCCATCGACGAGCACGGAATCGGCGCGGATAACGAGGTCGAAGTCCATCAGTCCATTATCCGCGACTGGCTCCGGCGCCCTGCCCGGCCACCGGCAAGTCGACCATAGAATCGAGCATGACGACCCCGCTCCTCGAATGCCCAAAGCACATGGAGTACGGCCCGTGTGGCGGGGTGAAGTTCGACGGCAGCTGCGAGGTTTCGCCAGAGCCGTGCGTCTTTCTCGGCAGCCCGACGATCAGGTGGAGCGGCTCGGTCAATTCCCCCGTAACCCCGTCAGCTGGCGCCGCGCGCATGCGCGAGCTGCTTGCCACGCGCCAGGTGGTCGTCGCGGACCTACCAGCGCGGGCAATCGATGCAGCGTCCATCGCGGAGTGTGCGGGCATCCTCTCGGGGCGGGTCGACGCGGTCCTTGCGGGGGACGCGGGTAACGCCCGCGTGCAGTTCTCGCCGTCCTATCGCGCGCACCTCATCCAGTCGGCCGGGCTGGCCGTGTGGTCAGGATTCAACAATCGCGACCGCAATCGCGTGGCGCTCGAGGGCGAACTGTCAGGTCTTGCGAACGTCGGCGTCGCCGGAGTGCACTGCGTTACCGGTGACCACACCCTCACCGGCGACCGACCGGATGCTGCGCCGGTCTTCGACCTCGACTCCACCCAGACCGCAGCCATGGCGCGCGCGGCCGGGCACCTCGTCTCGGTGGGGGAGTCCCCGGCGACACCGCCAGTGGACCGCCGACCATCGCGCCTGCTCGAGAAGATGTGCGCGGGTGCCGAAGTCTGCTTCGTTAACCATTCGGGCGGCACGGCGCCGGTGCGCGAGTTCATCGTGCGCGCGCAGGACCTGGGCGCGAGCATGGCGTTCATCCCCTGCGTTCCGATCGTCGTCGACCGCGAAAGCGCCGAGCTGCTGGAGAGCTTCACCACGCTCGTTCTGCCGCACGGGTATTTGGAGGGCATCCTCTCTGCTGGTGACACATTCGCTGCGGGCATTGCGGCAGCCGTCGAGCTCTCGCGCCAGCTGCTCGCGATCGACGGGGTGCGCGGCGTGAACCTCTCCGGCGGAACAAGTGACGGCCGGGAGGCCTGGTTCGCGGAGGCCCTGGCCCTCATCTCGGACGAGCTCGCGCTGGGTTGAGCTGGGCTGGTCGAGTGCCGGCGCCGTGCTTCGGGCTGGCTTACGGCGTGCTGCCCGAGCGCTGCTGGCATGCTCCCAGATCGTCCTGGCGGGTTCCCAAATCTTACTGGCTGGTTCCCAAATGTTCACGGATCAGGATGAACGGGCGACACGCCGCGCGTTGGCCGCCCGTACGTCGGCGTGTCGCGGGCATCTCCTGATCCGCGAAAATATTGGCGCACAGGCTCCGCGAAAATGTTGGCGACAGGCGCCGCCAGACTGGCGGCGGGCAGGAGCCGCGAACACGGCGGCGCAACGGCGGTCGAGCTCGCTCAGAAGCGCCGGAAACCAGCGTGCAGGCGCCGCGCAGCCCGAGCTCCCCGGAGGTAGCGCGAACTACCCGGGCAGGTACCGCAGCACCCAGCCGTTCAGGGTCGCGGTGTACTCGCGGCGGCGGCTTGGGGCATCCGGATTGCTGGTCCAGAAAGTCATGCGGGAGGGCCGCACGAGAAAGCCGATCCACGTTGGCGGCTGGTCGAGCCCGTCGCCGTGTTCTGCCAGGAAGGCTGCCCACCGGATGCGTCGCTCATCGAGCGGCAGCTGGGCGAAGTCCGTCGTGTTGAGCCACGCGAGCTGTTTGAGGTAGGGGGAGCGGTCGGCGTACGCCGCGGCGATCTCTTCGGCCGGAGCGACCTCAGCCTGGCCCTGCACGACGAGCTGTTTCGTGAAGCCCGGCCACAGGAAGGTGAGGGCGACGCCCGGGTTGGCGCGCATGTCTGTTGCCTTGCGCGAGAGGGCGTCGGTGTGGAGGTAGAAACCTTCCTGGTCGAACTCGCTCAGCAGCACTGTGCGAGCATCGGCCCGATTCTGCGGCGTGACCGTCGACAGGGTCATCTGCGGGCGCTCGGGGTTCTCGTTCGGCGGCAGCCAGTCGCGAACGAGGTCCCATGGGTCGGACGGCTCGAGGTCGGTCATGACGACCCAGGCGGGGTGTGGCTGAAGCGTGCGATCTCGTCCAGCGCCGCGACGCCGTTCTTCACCGCCCGATCAAACAGTGTGCTGCCCCATTCAGCTGTTGCGCCGGTCGGGTCGCCGATGACGCCGGATGCCCCGAAGTCGTTGCTCAGCCAGCCGAAGCTGATCGCGCCGCCGTTGAATTTGATGAGTTCATGGTCGGCCAGGTGGTCGGGCACCCACCGTTTCGCTAGGGACAGGTTCACGAGCTCCGGCCGCAGGTGCATGATGAGCGAGGTCTCCCCGTGGCCGCCGTGAATGCCGAATCCCCGTTCATCCGGACCATTGATGCCGTCGCCTGCGGGAATGCCGACGCCCATAAGGAAGGTGCGCAGGCCGAACTGCCTGCGCAGTTCTCGCAGCGCCACCTGCAGCAGCGCAATGTTGCCACCGTGGCCGTTGTAGAAAACGAGAGTTTTCGCAGGGGTGTTCGCAACAGACCGGCCAATGTCGATCACCGTACGCATGAGCGTGTCCCAGCTGAGCCAGACCGTTCCTGGTGCCCAGTGGTGCTCATCGGACTTCGTGTACGCGAGGCCCGGCATGAGCCACACGTCCCGCCCGGCCGCGGCAGCAGTCTCAACGACTGCCCGCCCGACGAGCTCGGCCGTCAGGAAGTCCGTGGCGAGCGGCAGGTGCGGGCCGTGGTGCTCGATGGCACCGGTCGGCAGCACGAGAATCGAATCCTCCGTGAGAGCTTCGGCGAT
>JAODLU010000366.1 GCA_025464125.1 Microbacteriaceae bacterium
AGGCAGCAAGCGCCACGCGGCTGCGCATCATTGCCGCCGCCGCGAAGCTGTTTACCGAGCACGGCTACCGGGGTACCACCATGCCCGCGATCGCCGAGGAGGCCGGTGTGTCAGTGCAGAGTGTGCACCTTGCCGGACCCAAGCGAAAACTGCTGATGGTCGCGTTCGACCTTGCGTACATCGGTGACGAGGTGACCTCTACCCTGGCCCACCGGCCCACCTTCAGCCAACTGTTCAGCACTGAGCCCGATCCGGCCCTGACCACATACTGCAGGTTCATCGCCGACCGGAACGAGAAGTCGTACGGGGTGTACCACGCGCTTCTTACTGCTGGAGAATCAGATCCTGAGGTAACCACACTCGTTGCAGCGCTGGATGCCAGGCGTCACCACGACATCGTCGATGGCGTGCGCTGGGCTGACGAGCGCGGGCTGCTATCCGGTGTCGGCACCTTCGACCAGCGCGCAGAGGTGTGGGCGTTCCTCTCCTCCCCCGAGACGTACCGGTACTACGTGGTACTCAGGAACTGGCCGCGCGAGCTCTATCTTGCCTGGCTGCGGCACTCGATCGAGCAGCTTGTGTTCGGCGAGCCGGTGGGAACCGCAACAGCCGAGTTCAAAGCATCCGGCGACTGAGACACCGCGGTTACGCTCGTACTATGCAGCCGACCTCGCGCATCGTCCATGTGTTTGGTTTCTTCCGCGGGATTGGCTATCTCTTCCAGGGGATGCGCCTCTGGGGCACCAACGCGAAGATCTTCTGGATCGGCACGATTCCGGCAATCATGGTCGGGGTCGTCTACGGGGCGGGCATCGTGCTGCTCCTGATCAATGCCGACTCGATCGTCAACGCCGTTACAGCGTTTTCGGTCGACTGGGTCGAACCGTGGCGCACTTTCACGAAGGTGATTATTGGCATCGCTCTGGTTATTTTCGCAGTGGTGCTGCTCATCAACACCTACACAGCCATCGTGCTGGCCGTCGGCGACCTCTTTTACGAGCGAATCTGGCACCGGGTCGAGCATCTGGTCGGGGGCGCTCCCGCTGAGACCCCCGAGGGTTTCTGGCGGTCACTCGGTCGCGGCGCTGGCAATGGCCTGCGCCTGCTGATTGCGACAGTCCTGGTTGCGCTCGGCGCTTTCGCCATCGGATTCATTCCGGTTATCGGTGCCTTCGCCGCACCGGTATTCGGGGCGATTTTCGGCGGCTATTTTCTTGCTGTGGAACTCTGCGGCTATGCGTTCGACGCTCGTCGCATGAGCCTCTCAGAGCGGCGACGGATGCTCGGCGATCGCCGTGCGACCACCCTTGGCTTCGGCGTTGCCACGTACGTGCTCTTCCTCATCCCACTCGGCGCAGTGCTGGTGATGCCAGCCGCGGTCGCCGGAGCCACCCTGCTCAGTCGTGCCGTGCTTGACGCGGACGCTGCACAACCACTCGTCGTGCACCCGAACTACCGGGTTGTCGACCCGGGTAGCTCAGATCTTCGCCGCTAGAACGCAGAACTCGTTCCCTTCGGGGTCCGCCAGCACCACCCAGCTGGGCGTGCCCTGGCCGATGTCGACGCGAGTTGCACCGAGCTCGACCAGGCGTTCGACTTCCTCAGACTGGTCATCGGGTACGAAGTCGAGGTGCAGCCGATTTTTCACAGTTTTCGTGCCTGGCACATCGAGGAAGACGATGCTCGGGCCAGCACCGTCCCACGGCCTGACCTCCAGCCACGGCTTCGTGCTTTCGACCAGTTCCCACTGCAGGGCGTTCGCCCACCACCGACCGAGAGTCCTGTAGTCCCTGCAGTCGACGATAAGTTCCTGCCAGATGAGCGACACGGTCAACCTTCCTTGACTGCCGAGAACACGAGCCAGACGCCGAGGCCCCACACAGCGAGCATGAGCACCGCTCCTACAAGCACGATCCACCACGAGATTCGGCGCTTGAAGATCCGCACGACGGCGATGACAATCGCGACCACCAGCACGACGCTTGGCGCGATCAACGCGATCAACCAGCCGATCGTCAGCTGCGAGATGCTGCATACGGAGCCGCTTCCGCAGGAATCGCCAGCCATGACCAGGAAAAGCGCAGAAAAGGTGACGAGGAGATCTGCAATGACGGCGAGCACCATGATTACGAGAGCCACCGCAATATCCCAGCCGATGAACGGACGTCTGGCAGGCACAGCTTGGGCTGGAGGCAGGGTCATGGTGCCAGTCTGTCAGGCAGCGTTTGTTCGAGGAAGACACGCTTGTAGCGGCGGCCGTCAGCGATCTCGATAGTCTCAGCGCGCAACTGCCCTCGACTCACGCGAAGGTAGATGGCCTGCGCCGTGAGGCCGAGCGCCTCTGCGGCTTCGGCCACAGAATGCCCAGGCAGGCCGGTCGGCACGCTACTCGGTCGGGCCGAGCGTTTGCGCCCGGAGTCCTGGCGCTCGGCGATTTCGGAGTCAGTGCCCTGCCAGCGCCACTTTGCTGCAGCCGGCTGCAGGCCGGCCGCATCCGCGACCTGCTGCCAGGTGGCCCCGCCGTCGAGCGCATCACGAACGCCACGCAGTACAGCCGGTTCATTCTCGAGCGCGGCGACCAGCGATCGGATGTCGCGCACCCTGTCCAGCGGTTCTGGCACCGGCTCGCGGCCATTGCCGACCGTGAGCCGCGCCATGGCGGCGGCGGCGGCATCGGAGAGAAACGGTGTCATGGTGCTGGGTGCTAGCTGGATGGCAGCGGCGAGATGCGCAGCACGACCCGCGGCTTCTTGCCCGCCTTGCCGCGCCGTTCGATCCACATGAAGAGCCGATATTGGAACTTGTACTTGTTTGCAAAGATCGCGGTCAGGGCGGGTGTCTCCGGCACTACCGTGACGCGACCCTCGACTGGCACTGCGCCGTCTGCGACCTTGCCCATCCGTGTGCTCGGTGCGAGAGTCGCGCGCCCGTTGTTCTTCACGCGCTTTACTTTTCCCGTTCCGTCGGGCGTCGTGACGATCAGGTCATCGCCGTCCCGTGCAATCCACACCGGGGTTGATACGCCGACACCGGTCGTGCGGAACGTCGTCAGGGAGACGAAGTCTTCGCCGGCAAGGTCGAGAAGGCTGGTTCGGGAGGTCATGCATCGAACAGTACCCACTCTGCGGTGTTGGTGGGAGTGCGCTCCAGCCGGGACGAGCCCAGCGGCTCAGGCGACCTCGAACAGCGGTCCACCAGCAGGCTCAAGGTAACTCGACTCGATCTCGTCCACCGACGCCCGCTCAGCCCTGCTGAACTCGACCGCGCGGCGCCTGGCCCGTTCACCCACCGGAAACTCGGCGGAACCCGTGAACCAGCTCAGCCAGAGAGCCGTGGGGGTTGGCTCGATCACGAAACCGGGGGGCAGCACGTGGGCGGTGAGCCGCGGCATCCGCTGTCGCTCGCGCACGAGTGCGCCGACCTGCATGACGAACAATCGGCTCGCATCGTCGACGTTGTCGAAAGCGCCAAGCACCAGCCGCGGCATGCCGGCCACGGACACCTCAACGGCGTAGATGCCTTGCCTGGTTCCCATCGAAATTGCGACGGTGCTGTCGGAGAGGTGCACGATGTCGCCCTCCTGGTCTGCGGCAGGGCTGAGCCCTGCTCGCTCTGCCCATGCGATGAGGTGCTCCATGACGGGAGTTTAGGTACGACGAATCGCGAGACCGTACAGGCACGGCAGGAATTTACGAGGCCGTAACGTGCGGCCTAGGCTGGCCTCATGACGGACGCGCCGCTCATTGGCCCCGTCGAGGCGCCGGGCCTGCATGTGATGAGCTTCAACATCCGCCGTCGCCTGCCTCACCTGAACCCCAACAACCCTGACCGGTGGGAGCGCCGCCGCCCGTTGCTGAAGCGAATTCTCGAGGATGAGCATCCTGCCCTGGTAGGTGTGCAGGAGGCGCTGCCAGACATGGCCGGCTTCGTGCGCCATTCGCTTGGCAAGAGCTACGGGTCAGTCGGCTACGGCCGCCAGAGGGACCGCAAGGGCGAAGGATGCCCGATCTTCTTCGATCGCGACCGCCTGAAGCTTCTTCGCTGGACCCAGACCGCCCTGTCTGCCACACCCCTTGTGCAGGCTTCGGCCACCTGGGGCAACCGCGTGCCGAGAGTGGTGGTAAATGCCGCGTTCGAGGATCGGGCGACCGGCAGGCGGTTCCGCGCGATCAACACCCACTTCGACCACCAGTCGCGCAACGCCAGGCTGCTGGCTGCGGGGGTTGTGAATGGCCTCGCGGCTGCCTCTGTACTGCCATCGGTAGTCATGGGCGACTTCAACACGGATGCGGGAACCGGACCCCACAACGTGCTTGTTGGCGCGGGCGAACTCGTCGACACGTGGGATGCCGCTGACCGCCGTCTTACCGAGGTGTGGGGCACGTTCCTCGACTACAAGCCGCCGGTGCACGACCGCAAGCGCATCGACTGGATCCTGGTGTCGCCGAGTGTCGAGATACTCGAGGTAGGCATCAACGTGACCTGTTATGACGAGGGATGGCCGTCTGACCACGCGCCGGTGCAGGCTGTGCTGCGCTTTCGCTGACCCGCTTCGCACGCTGTCAGAGTCAGCCCTCGATCGGCACTTCGTCGGCCTCGCCAGCGTCTTGCGTTGCTGCTTCCTGCGCATCACCAGCGCGCATCTCGGCGGCCCTGGATCGCCGCCGCAGCAGCAGCGCTAACAGTGGGAACACCAGCACGGAGAGCATTCCTGCTCCCACCAGGGCTGACGCCGTTCCCACCTCGAGATACTTCTGCTGCACTCCGATGGATGTCACCGCAACGATTATCGGCAGGCCGGTGGCGGTGAACAGTGCCAGGGCACCCTTGTCTTTGCGCGACGAGCCCTTCGGCGCCGCGAGAATGCCGGGCAGGCCACGGATCACCAGCAGCAGGCCAAGCAGGATGGGAACCAGGATGAGCGCCCTCGTGTTCGAAAGCAGGGCATCCAGGTTGAAGCTGATGCCGACATTGATGAAAAAGAAGGGCACGAGGAAACCGAAGGACACAGCTTCGAGCTTCGACTCGATGTGGTGCGCGTCTTCCTTGCGCGCGCCGGAGAGGAGCACCCTCGAGATGACACCCGCGGCGAAAGCGCCGAGCAGCATGTCTAGGCCGAGCGCAAGACTCAGCCCGACGAGGGCAGCGACGATCATGATGACGAACCGAACGGCGAACTGGCCGCTCGTGTGAAGGGTTGCGGCGATCAGCCGGTGGAATCTGAGGTGCAGCCCCCGGGAGGCGGCGAACACGGCGAGACCCGAGATGACAACGAAGCCCACCAGAACGGCCGCAGCAGAGCCCGGCGACCGGCCGCTGAGGAACAGGGAGATCGCGATGAGCGGACCAAACTCTCCCACGGCGCCGACAGCCGTGACGGCGAGGCCGAACGGCGACTTGAGATCCCGCGCATCCCGCAGCACGGGCAGGATCGTCCCGAGGGCCGTCGACGTCAGCGCGATGCCGATGATGATGCCAGCCGTGGGGTTCGGTGCAACCGAAATGCCGACGAAGATGCCGATGGCCAGCGACGCAACCCAGCCGACGACGGCCATCGCGGCAGGTTTGCCCTTTACAGCGCTGAAGTCGATTTCGTTGCCGGCCATGAAGAACAGGAACGCGAGACCGAAATTCGCGACGGTGTCGATGAAATCGCTCTTCGGCACGATGCCGAGCACGCTCGGACCGATGATGAGGCCAAGCAATATCTCGAATACGACGAGGGGAACCTTGACCACTCGCCCGACGAGACTTGCCAGCAGCGGTGCCGCCACGGCGAGGGCTGGCACGATAATCAGGGCGCTGAGCGATACGTGCATGAGTGCTTTCTCCTGGCTGTCTTTCGTGATGCTAGCCGGATGCGCGACGCAGGGTCGGCAAGGCTGGCAGGCTTAGGAGATGATCACCCGCCGCGAAGCCGCCATGCGACTCGACATACCGCTGGAAATGGCGTCGCGCCACGGAATTGCATCCCGCATAACCGATGCCGAGTTCGCGGAGCTCGACGCTAATCCGCCGGCCTGGCTCGTGCAGTCTCGCTCGAATCGCACGGGCAGGAAGCCGGTGTGGGTGCAGCTCAAATGCGACATCTGCGGTTTCGAGGAGGCCGCTCGGCCGAAAAAATGGTGGCCTGCGTTCACGTACCTCAGCTGCGACTGGCACCTCGCCGGCGAACTGCCGGAACCGGCATCCGGAATGTACAGGCGAGAGGTAGACGGCATAGGCAGTCGATTCATCGGCATGGTCGACGAGAGGCCATGACAGGATGCCACCACTCGACATGCCACGCTGCAACTATCCCTGCGAGAGTGACGCATGAGCACTAGCGGTGGTGGCTGGTTGAGGCGGCAGGTTTCGCGCCTGTTCAAGAGACCTGGCAGCGCATCCGTCATAGCCGGTGAGCAGGTTGCTGCCCTTGACGTGCTGCGGATGCTCGAAGCATTCGGTCTGGCAATGGTTGAGACAGGGCAGGCAACAAACGACGTTGAGGAGACGCTGCGTTC
>JAODLU010000368.1 GCA_025464125.1 Microbacteriaceae bacterium
CAGCAGCTTCGTCAATTCGCCAGCGAAGGCGACGAGCCCCGAGCCGATGCGATCGCCACCAGACACCGCGGCCTGAGAGCCGGCGAGGAGTGGATTCGACGCCATGAACCGGATGCCCTGCAGCTTCTCAGTCGCGAAGCTGTCCACCCAGCGCATCACTGCCGCCTCCACGAGGGCCGGAGTCCTGGGCTGTTCAGCCAGCCATCTGATGAGCTCCCCGGCTTCATCGCCGCGCCTGCCGAAGACCGCCTCGAGAATCGCCTGCTTGCTGTCGAAGTAGTAGTACAGCGAGGCCTTATTGATGCCGACCTCATCGGCGATCTGCCTCAGCGACGTCGCCTCGTACCCCTGCTCGGTGAACAGCCGCAGTGCGGTCTCCTGTACGAGGGCGCGCGTCTCGGTGCCGCTGCGACGCGTCGCAGCCAAGGCGTTCTCCAGAGTCATCCTGGAAGCCTACCTACCGTTCGGTTGACAGTCTACCTACCGATAGGTAGGTTGACTATGTCCCGAACAGGACAACTGGAGATGGAGTTGTCATGAGTGAATACACCGTCGTTCGCGAGTATCCATACCCGATCGAAGAGGTCTGGCACGTGCTCACGGATCCCGGGCAGGTGGCCCAGTGGACCACAGTCGGACGGGGTGGGCGCCCTGAGGGATTCGCCACTACGCCGGGCACCAAGTTCCAGTTGGTTGGCAAGCCAACCATCGGCTGGGCCGGCGTTGTCTACTGCGAGGTCATTTCCGTCGACGCGCCCCACGCGCTGCGATACACGTGGAAAGGCGATGAGGCGACTGATGATGTGACAGACGTGACCTACCTGCTCGAGCAGACGCCGGTTGGAACGCGATTCACCTGGCACCACTCAGGATTCACCGGTATCGGCGGATTCGGCATGTCGAAACTTCTCGGCTCGGTTCGCAAAAAGATGCTGACGGAGGGCGTGCCTCCGGTGCTGGCCGCGTACCATCTGGCCGCCCTGGCGTAACGGACTGCAGGCAGCAACTACTCGTCGAGCGCGAGTTCCTTCGGAAGCTCCAGCTCCTTGGCCGAAAGCTCCTCAACGTTCACGTCTTTGAACGTGAGCACGCGAACCGACTTGACGAAGCGATCTGAGCGATACACGTCCCACACCCACACGTCGTTCATGGTCAACTCGAAGTAGAAGTCGTGCTCGGTGTCCTGTCGCACGAGTTCGACCTCGTTGGCCAGGTAGAAGCGACGCTCAGTCTCGACGACGTAGCGGAACTGGGAAACCACATCGCGGTATTCGCGGTAGAGGGCCAGCTCGACCTCGCGGTCGTAGTCTTCGAATTCGTCTTCATCCATGCTGCGGCAATTCTACGTGCGATTGGAACCTGCAGGGTTCAGTCGACGGGCAACGGCACCTGGCTGTGCAACCAGGTCTTGCGATGCAGGGCGTGCGGCCCGAACTCGTCGATGGCCGAATAGTGGCCGGTGCTGCCGTAGCCCTTGTTCGAGTCCCAGCCATACGCCGGGCTCTGGCCGTGCGCTTCGATCATGAGCCGGTCACGGTGCACTTTGGCGACCACGGATGCCGCGGCCACCGACGCGCAGTCCCTGTCAGCCTTCACTCTGGTCTGCACCCGCAGGGGCGACGAGAGTGCGGGGCTGAGCCAGTTGTGCGACCCGTCGAGCAGGATCACGGACTCCGAGATTCGCGCTCCGGCCTCATGCAACATCACCAGGGCTCGCTTGCCCGCAAGGCCGAGGGCGGCGATGATGCCGATCGAATCAACCTCGTCGGCGGTCGCGAGTCCCACCGCCGAATACAGGGACCAGGATGCAGCAAGCGGCGCGAGCGCCTCCCGCCGTTTCTCTGACAGCATCTTCGAATCGCGGAGGCCGACCGGCATAGCGCCGACCCGCACGTCGACCACGCACATGCCGACGCCGACAGGTCCGGCGATCGCACCTCGGCCAACCTCGTCGCATCCGATCACGAAGCGAGCGCCACCAGTGTGCATGGCGGCTTCGTATTCGAGGTTGGGGTCAGCGACGGGCACCATCGAAGAACGCTCTACTTGCCGTCGACGCCGCTGAAGACGTTGGGGTAGTTGTCGAGCCAGGTCCAGTGGCTCGACGGCCAGCTGACTACGAACGCGCGACCAACCACGTCATCCATGGGCACGAAGCCCTTCGTCGGCCCGTTGGTGTTGAACCTCGAGTCCGCTGAGTCGTAGCGGTTGTCGCCCATCACCCAGAGCGAGTTCTTCGGCACAGTGACGGAGAAGTCGTTGGCCGACACCTTGGTGACACCGACCGGAAGCTTCAGGTACGGCTCGACCAGCGGGATGCCGTTGACCGACATCTGGCCGAAGGCATTGCAGCACACCACCTTGTCGCCCGGCAGGCCGATGACCCGTTTGATGAGGTGATCGTTGCTGTCAGGAGCGCTCAGGCCCACGATCGACAGCAGCCAGTCGACGCCTGCGACGAAACCGTTCTGCTCGACCACGGGCTGCGTGTGCAGCCACCCGCCTGGATCTTTGAACACGACGATGTCGCCGTGCTCGATCTTGACCATCTTCGGAACGAGTTCGTTCACGATGATGCGGTCGTTCACTTGCAGTGTGTCCTGCATCGACTCGGAGGGAATGTAGAACGACCGGATCAGGAAGGCTTTAATGCCGACAGAGATGATGATCGCGGCGAGAAAGATGAGAACGATGTCGCGAATGAAAAGTTTGACGCCGCGTGAATTGCGACGTTTGCCGTCAACCCGATCCGCCGTTGCGGATTCGGTGGGCTGGATATCTGTCAATTAAACCCCTGAGCTCCCCATCATTTTAGGTGGTGGGGAGCTCAGGAAAAGCCGTATGGAAGCGGCGCGCCTAGTGCGCGTCGCGCTTCTCTTTGATCTTCGCCTTCTTGCCGCGAAGGTCGCGCAGGTAGTAGAGCTTGGCGCGACGCACGTCGCCACGAGTGACGACCTCGATGTGGTCGATGACCGGGGAGTGCACCGGGAAGGTACGCTCGACGCCGACCTGGAAGCTGACCTTGCGCACGCAGAAGGTCTCGCGGACGCCCTCGCCCGAGCGTCC
>JAODLU010000369.1 GCA_025464125.1 Microbacteriaceae bacterium
TCCATGAACTTAATGGCCTTGTCGATGTCTTTCGCCATCTGCTCGTAGCGCACGTTTGCGGGGTTTCGGGCAAAACCCTGGTTCCAGCGATGAACCTCACGCAGGTCGGCGAAACCGCCCTGCGTAAAGGCTCGAACCAAATTGAGAGTGGATGCTGCGGTGTGGTACCCCTTCACGAGGCGACGGGGGTCAGCCTCACGAGATTCCGGAGTGAAGTCGTACCCGTTCACGATGTCGCCGCGGTATGCGGGCAGGGTCACGTCGCCACGTGTTTCGGTGTCACTGGACCGGGGCTTGGCGTACTGCCCGGCCATGCGTCCCATCTTGATGACCGGGGTCGAAGCGCCATAGGTGAGAACCACAGCCATCTGCAGCACGGTCTTGACTCGATTGCGAATCTGGTCGGCGGTGGCGCCAGCGAATGTCTCGGCACAGTCACCGCCCTGCAGCAGGAATGCCCTGCCCTCAGCCGCGGCCGCGAGACGCTCACGCAGCACATCGACCTCGCCTGCGAAAACCAGCGGCGGGAGGGTCGCGATCTCGTCCGAAGCTGCCTGTACTGCCGCGGCATCCGGCCACTGCGGCTGCTGCTTGATGGGAAGTGTGCGCCAGTAGTCGAGGCCAGCCACCACTGCGGGATCGGCAAGCACGACGGTATCTTCTGACTGGTCAGGCACGGACGGATTCCTTACAACGAGCGATGGCCCCGATTGACGGGGCAGGTGGGGCGAAAGCCCGGTACAGCCTATCTCGTGCGAGAAGCCTGCTTCTCCTTGATCGACGAAGCGTAGACGTCGACGTATTCCTGGCCGCTGAGATGGTCGAGCTCGTACATGATCTCGTCGGTGACCGAGCGCAGGATGAAGCGATCACCCTCCATGCCCTCGAACCGTGAAAAGTCGAGAGGCTTGCCGATGACGATGCCAATTCGGCGCACCCTCGGAATCTTCTTGCCGATCGGCATCACTTTCTCGGTGTCGATCATTGCGACCGGAACCACAGCCACATGTCCCTCGAGGATCATGCGGGCGACGCCAGTGCGGCCGCGGTACATGCGACCATCCGGACTCCGCGTTCCCTCTGGATAGATTCCGAGTACCTCGCCGCGCGCAAGAACGCCGAGCCCCGTCTGCAGCGACGCCTCAGAAGCCTTGCCACCAGAGCGGTCGATTGGCAACATGCCCGTGGCCTTCAGGAAGTTCTTGACGAACCAGCCGCCAGGACCCCTGGCCGTGTAGTAATCGCTCTTGGCGAGGAAGCTGATGCGACGGTCCATCACCAGCGGAAGAAAGATCGAGTCGACGAACGACAGGTGATTGCTGGCCAGGATGACCCCGCCGGTCTTCGGAATGTTCTCGTGGCCGGTGACCCACGGCCTGAAGACGGTTTTCAGCAGTGGCCCCGCGACGAAGTTCTTCATAAACCAATAGAACATTCGTAGCTGAGCCTCCAGGTGGGTCAGATCAGGTTAGCTGCAAATCAGGTCTCGGGCTAAAGGGTCGACAGGTGGAGGCGTGCAAGGTCTGCCGCGCCCACTACGCCCGCGTTGTTCACCAGTTCAGCTATGACGAATTCCGGTTCAGGATGAAATCCCCGAGCGGGCAGGTGTGCCAGGTATGCCTCGCGGATCGGGTCGAGCAGCAGGTCTCCAGCAATCGCCACTCCCCCGCCAAAGACGAACACCTGCGGATCGAGCACTGCGCTCAATGAGGCGCATGCCTGGCCGAGCCAGCCGCCGAGCTCGCGGAGAGCCTGCAATGCCCCAGGGTCGCCTTCCACAATGAGAGCAGCCACACCATCACCCGTCAGCTCGCCCGCGTCGGCCCGCACTGTGGCGAGCCCAAGGCCGATACCGCCGACATCGGCGATGCCATTTGCGATACGGAGAAGGGCTCGCCCCGAACCGTACTGTTCGATGCATCCCCTCGCACCGCAGCCACATGGCAGGCCATCCGGCACGACACGAAGGTGACCGATCTCGGCCGCCGTGCCGAAGCCGCCACGAAAAAGTCGCCCCTGGGTGACGATCGCCCCGCCAACTCCCGTGCCAATGGTGAGCATTGTCATGTCGTCGGTGTCGCGCCCGGCGCCGAACCTGAACTCTGCCCAACCCGCGGCATTGGCGTCATTGTCAATGGTGACGGCAAGGTCGAGGCGACTGACCAGCCGCTCGCGCAGTGGCTCGTGGCGCCAGCTGATGTTCGGTGTGTAATACACGGTCGACTGGTTCACATCGATGAAGCCAGGGGCCGCAACACCCGCAGCCCGCACGTCGTGCCCAGCCGCGAGGGTCTCGATCATGGCGACGACTGCATCCACGATCGCTTCGGAGTCACCGGCGGGAGTCGCAACGCGGGCGTCGGCGAGGATCTGGCCATCTTCGGAGACCAGGGCGCCCGCGATCTTCGTGCCGCCAATGTCGATTCCGATTGCGTGCACGAGCGGAAACCCTTCTCTGTTGATGAGCCTTCTGTCGATGAGCCCTGTCGCCTGTTGGTGCGCCCCGTGTCATGAGCGATGCACAGTAGGTGCCCATGGGGCGCCAAGCCTGTACGGCTAGAGTTTAAGGCACCTGTGGGGGGTAAAGCACACGCCCGCCAGCCGTCCGGGACCCCCGGTAAGCTAAAAAACCAGGGAATTACCGGTGCCAAAGGAGATGCCGTGAAACAGTTCGACGTACCCGCGATCGTTCCAGCCGACCCGAATGCCAACGCGACGGACTTGCTCGTCGACCGGGTCAAGGCAACACCAGACCTGGTGATATTCGCCCTCCCCACAGCCACCGGTGGATGGTCGGACGTAACGGCATCCGAGTTTCACCGGCAGGTCATCGCCCTGGCTAAGGGCCTGGTCGCCGCGGGCGTCCAGGCGGGCGACAAGATCGGCCTGATGTGCAAGACCCGCTACGAGTGGTCGTTGATCGACTTCGCGACCTGGTTCGCCGGTGCCATGCTCGTGCCGGTATACGAGACGTCTTCGCCAACGCAGATCCAGTGGAATCTTGAAGACTCAGGGGCTGTAGCCATGATCACGGAGACTGCTGAGCACTTCGCTCGTTTCGACGAGGTGCGCGCAGATCTGCCGCTTATCGACCGCACCTGGCAGATCGATCTCGGCGATCTCGACAAACTGGCGGCATCCGGTGGAGATGTCACGGACGAGGAGATCGAGCGTCGCCGCACGATCGCCAAGGGCGCAGACATTGCAACGCTGATCTACACGGCTGGCACCACGGGCCGTCCGAAAGGCTGCGAGCTGACTCACTCAAACTTCGTCGAGTTGAGCCGCAATGCCGCGAAAGCCATCCCTGAGGTCGTGAACCCGGAGTCGAGCACGCTGCTCTTCATCACCACAGCACACATTTTCGCCAGGTTCATCGCCATTTTGTCGATTCACGGCGGCGTGAAGGTTGGCCACCAGGGCGACACGAAGCAGTTGCTGCCAGCGATGGCGTCATTCAAGCCCACCTTCCTGCTGGCGGTGCCCAGGGTCTTCGAAAAGGTCTACAACTCCTCAGAGCAGAAGGCAGAGGGCAGCGGCAGGGGCAAGATCTTCCGCACTGCGGCTGCAGTGGCGATCGAGCATTCGAAGGCACTGGATGCCGGCAAGGTCCCGTTCATGCTCAGCGTCAAGTTCGCCGTGCTCGACAGGCTCGTACTCTCCAAGATCCGCGCGGCGATGGGCGGTAACGTCAAGTTCGCCGTATCAGGCTCTGCGCCGCTCGGGCTGCGCCTCGGTCACTTCTACCGCAGCCTCGGCATCACCATACTTGAGGGCTACGGCCTCACCGAGACCACGGCACCGATTTCCGTCAACATTCCATCGAACTTCAAGATCGGCAAGGTTGGACCGCCGCTGCCCGGCATGTCTGTGCGCATCGCGGAAGATGGCGAGATCCAGGCAAAGGGAATCGACATCTTCAAGGGCTACTGGAAGAACCCGCAGGCCACGGCCGAGGTGTTCGACGGCGAGTGGTTCAAAACCGGAGACATCGGGGAACTCGATGAAGACGGCTATCTCTCCATCACGGGGCGTAAGAAGGAGATCATCGTCACGGCCGGGGGCAAGAATGTCTCGCCGGCCCAGCTCGAAGATCCGATCCGCGCCAATCCGATCATCGGCCAGGTGATTGTCGTTGGCGAGCAAAAGCCGTTCATCTCGGCCCTCATTACCCTCGACGAGGAAATGCTTCCCGTGTGGCTGAACAACAACGGCGAAGATGCCAGCCAGTCCGTAGCTGAGGCTGCTCTGAATCCCAAGGTGATCGCGGAGGTGCAGAAGGCGGTGGATGCCGCAAACACCCGGGTCTCGCGTGCAGAGTCGATCCGCAAGTTCGTCATCCTGCCTCACGAATTGACGGAGGAGAGCGGACACCTCACGCCGAAGCTCAGCATCAAGCGCAACGTGATCATGAAGGACTACGCCGACATTATCGAGGGCATGTACGAGGGC
>JAODLU010000005.1 GCA_025464125.1 Microbacteriaceae bacterium
TGATCGGCTACTACCGCGAGCGCTTCGAGCACTACGGTCACGGCACGCAGGAGCAGGCGATTGTAGGTCTCGGTGGCCAGGCTTTCATGGCGAAGAACTCACAGGATGCGGTGAACCAGTTCCGTCCGTACTTCAACGAGGCACCCGTCTACGGTCACGGCCCATCGCTCGAGGACTTCACCGAGCAGACACCGCTCACTGTCGGCAGCCCCCAGCAGGTCATCGACAGGTACGCGGGCATGCGTGAGCACTTCGGCGACTACCAGCGCCAGCTGTTCCTCATGGACCACGCGGGCCTGCCGCTGAAGACGGTGCTCGAGCAACTCGACATTCTCGGCGGCGAGGTGGTGCCGGTCCTGCGCAAAGAGTTCGCGAAGAACCGACCGGCCGGTGTTCCGGATGGCCCGACGCACGAATTGATGGTGGCGAAGCGCGACTCCCAGCGAGCCGACCTGGTCGAGGCTTCGTAACCGCACCAGCACTTCTTCCGCCAGACACCAGCAGTCCGGTGCAGCTTTGGCCGCCGTTCACACGGCGGCCAAAGGCTCTGGATCGTGCGCATATCTGTCATCGGTTGTGGCCATCTCGGCGTGATTCACGCATCGGCGATGGCGAGCCTTGGACATGACGTCGTCGGCATCGATGTCGACGTGGCCAAGATTGCGGCCCTCGGTCGCGGCGAAGGGCCATTCTTCGAACCTGGCCTGTCCGAGCTGCTGGGAGCCGCACTCGAGTCTGGTCGCCTGCGGTTCAGCACAGACTTCGAGGATGCCTGCGGCGCTCGTGTGCACTTTCTCGCCATCGGGGCATCCGACGGTGCGACGGGCACGTCAGATCTCAGCTACCTCTACACCGCGGTAGCTGAACTGTTCCCGCTTCTCCGTCCTGGCGACGTCGTTGTCGGCAAGTCGCCAGCCCCAGCCGGTATCGCGGCCCGGCTGGCCGCGACGATCGAGTCGACCGGAGCCTCCCTCGCCTGGAATCCCGAGTTGCTGCGCCAGGGGTTCGCAATCGCCGACGCACTTCGACCAGAACGCCTCGTCTACGGCGTGCAACACGGTGACGAGCACTCCGTGGCCGTGCTGGACCAGGTGTACGCGGAGCGGTTGACCGCGGGCGTCCCGCGCACGGTCATCGGCTTTGAGACTGCCGAACTGACGATGACGGCCAGCACCCTGCTGCCCGCCCGACCTCGACTGGAGAACCTGTAACCGTGAGAATCGTGCTGGTGGCCGAGACCTTCCTTCCCCAGATGAATGGCGTCGTGAATTCGGTGCTCCAGGTGCTCAGGCATCTCGAGGCAAGGGGGCACACCGCGCTGGTGATCGCCCCAGGATCAGCCGACGACGAACCGGAGCGCGAGCACCTGCATGGTGCGGACATCGAACTGCTGCGATCGATGCCCCTTCCGGGCTATGCGGATGTGCGGGTCACCTTCGCCACCGCCGGCCATCTGGAGTCGATCCTGCGCGACTTCCGCCCCGACGTGGTGCACCTCGCCTCCCCGTTCGTACTGGGCTGGCAGGCACTTCGTGCGGCTGGCCACCTCGGCATCCCGACTGTGGCGATCTACCAGACAGACATCCCGGGCTACGCCGCGCGGTACGGCCTTGGCGCCGCGACCGCCGTGCTGTCGAGGCATGTTGCCCGCATCCATCGACGGGCGACACTGACTCTCGCTCCCTCATCTGCAGCCATGGCGGAACTCGCCGGCCTCGGCATCGATCGCCTGGAGCTCTGGGCGAGGGGAGTGGACGGGGTTCGCTTCACACCGCGCAAGCGGGATGCCGACTGGCGTGCCGAGGTGGCCCCGCACGGCGAACTGGTGATCGGTTTCGTTGGGCGCCTCGCTCATGAGAAGCAGGTGGAGGACCTTCGCGCGATTGCCGACCTGCCGGGCACCAAACTGGTGATCGTCGGTGACGGGCCAAGCCGCGCTGCACTCGAGAGGCTGCTTCCCCGCGCGATCTTCCTTGGCTTCAGGGGCGGGGATGCCCTCGCGCGCGTTATCGCAAGCTTCGACCTCTTCGTGCATCCGGGTGAGAACGAGACCTTCTGCCAGACCGTGCAGGAGGCGCTTGCCAGCGGTGTTCCCGTCGTCGCGACTGGACGGGGCGGCCCCCTGGATCTCGTGCAGAACAGCCGAACAGGCTGGCTGTACCGGCCAGGGGACCTGCACGACCTGCGAGCGAGGGTGATGGATCTCGTAGGCGATCACGCAAAGCGTGCTGCGTTTGCCTTAGCAGCCCGTGATTCGGTTGCGCATCGCACCTGGACCCGTCTCGGCGACGAACTACTGGGCCACTACCGGGACGTGATCGCCTCGAGCCAAAGGCCAGCTGAGGTCCCAGCGAGGGTTGCTGCACCTCAACGGTAGGGTTGCCGCCCATTCGTGTGACAGTTATGTAAATTAGTCCCCCGAAGTGGGGACAACGCGGGTACAGTCTCGTGCGTGACCCGCACACCACCCGATTTCTCCGCGTCCGACGACCCAAGTCCGGAGCGTATTCTCGAACGACTTTCGGAGCGCGCAGCATATGCGCGCCTGCGGTCGTACACGAGTGCATCCGACATGCCTGAATCGTCGCCGCAGGCACCCGAGACGCCTCAGGTCGCGTCGTCGGATGCGGAGAAGCCCCTCGACGCGCCCGAACCGCCGACGGTTCCGCAACCGGAGCCGGAGTTCCAGCCAGAGCCCGGATCCGGTCCCGCCTCGATTGTCGAGGAGACTGTGGCCCCTGAACCTGTTGAGCCCGGTGTCTCCGACGCCGAAGCCGCTGAAGCCGCGGTCGCTGAAGCCGCGGGCGCTGAGGCCGCAGTCGCTGAAGCCCTGCCCGTCGAGCACCTACCCGCCGCACCGCCCACCGCCTCTGTCGCGCAGCCGTCCGCGTCGAAGATCCCGCTTGTGCCGGTGCTTGGCCGCCAACGCCGGGCAGTCGTTCTGAGCGCCGCAGGAGCCGCCGTAGCCCTCGTTGCCGGAGTTGCGTTCGCGGCATCCGCTGCACAACTGGGCTCATCGCAGGTGGCGCCGGCTATCGAGTCGCCGGCCTCATCGACTTCGCCCAGCCAGGCAGCCGACCCGGCC
>JAODLU010000020.1 GCA_025464125.1 Microbacteriaceae bacterium
GTTGGACAGGGTCCACTGGAAAGTGGTGGCCGAGCCAGGCAGGGAGTTACCACCGATGACGGTCGACCCGGTGCTCGGGCTGAGAATGAAGCCGGTGAGCGGCGTGCCCTCAGGGCATCCCTGGTAGCTCGGCACGGTGACAGTAACGATGGCGCCTGCGTTGAATGGACCGCCGGACGCGCTCAGAATCTCGGGTTTCGCCGGAACGGGAAAGTCCCCGTAGAGCTTGACCGTGATCTTCGTGCCCTTGGCCACGTTGCCGGTGGGGTTCACGTAGAAGGCGGTGCCGGCCTTGCCTGGCGTTGGCGCAGGGCTCGAATCGGTCTGCACGTCTGCGACGAGTCCCTGGCTGTCGAGCAGGTCGCGCACCTGGCTCTCTGTCTTACCCATGAACTGGGCTGTTGTGATGTTGACGGTGTCGCTGGTGGCAGTCGGCGTCGGGGTGGGCGTCGGCGTCTTGGAGGGAGCAATGGTGGTGGTGCTCGAGGAGGTGGGCTTGCCGCCGCCCCCGGAAGGGTTGGCAATAAGGGCGATCAGTGTGCCCACGAGTACCACGATGAGAATGCCGATCAGGGCGATGAGTGGCCAGGTCCATGGATTGCGGCCGCGCGTCGTTACCGGCGCGGTCGGTGGCCCACCCTCAGGACCGCCTGGTGCAGCAGTCTGCAGCACCCGTGTTGCCTGGGTCGCGTTATCTGGCGACCCGAAGCTGGCGACGGATGCCCCGCTCAACACTCCGGGAACGGCTGCAGCAGCGCCGACCACGTCACCGCGGCGCAGCGCCTGGGCCGCGCGCGCCAGGTGCGCTGCCGAAGCCGGACGGTCTGCCGGATTCTTGGCGATGCTCGAGTAGACGAGGTTGCGCACCGGCTCGGACACGGTGACCGGAAGGTCTGGCGCGGTGTCGTTGATCTGCGCCATCGCGATCGCTACCTGGGATTCGCCCGTGAACGGACGACGACCAGCGAGAGCTTCGTATGCAACGATTCCCAGCGAGTAGATGTCAGTGGTCGGCGAAGCCGGGTGGCCGCTGGCCTGCTCAGGCGAGAGGTACTGCACGGTGCCCATCACCTGGCCGGTCGCAGTGAGGGGAACCTGGTCGGCGATGCGGGCGATGCCGAAGTCCGTGATCTTGACCCGGCCATCCGGGGTTATCAGAAGGTTGCCCGGCTTGATGTCGCGGTGAACAAGGCCAGCCGAGTGTGCGGCGTGCAGGGCGGACGCGGTTTGCGCGACGATGTCGAGAACACGATCGGTCGACAGCACGCGTTCGCGTTCGAGGATTGTGGAGAGTGCCTCGCCGGGAACGAGTTCCATGACGAGGTACGCGCTTCCGTCTTCTTCGCCGTAGTCGAAGATGTTGGCGATGCCCTCGTGGTTGACGAGGGCAGCGTGCCTCGCCTCAGCCCTGAACCGTTCGAGAAAGCTCGGATCGCCGAGGTACTCGTCTTTCAAAATCTTGATGGCGACTGTGCGCCCGATCACGAGGTCGGTTGCCTCCCAGACCTCGCCCATGCCGCCGATCGCCACTCGGCTGGAGAGCTGGTAACGCCCTCCGAAAGTGAGGCCACTCGTGGGTCTCATTTTTTCAGCACCGCCTCTATGACCTTCTTTGCGATTGGCGCTGCCACTGCGTTGCCAAAGCTCTTACCGTTTTCGACGACCACTGCTACGGCTACCTGTGGATCCGATGCTGGCGCAAAACCGGTGAACCAGAGTGTGAATGGCTTGCCGTCGCCGTTCTGGGCTGTTCCGGTCTTGCCGGCCACATCGACTCCGCTTATTCTCGCATTACTGGCCGCGCCATTGCTCACGTTTGCGATCATCAGTTGAGTGAGTGTCGCGCTTGTCTGGGCAGAGATCGGCTGGCCTACTGCCTCCTGCTGGAACGGCTGGATGACCGTCAGGTCGGAGGCGGTGATCTCTTTCACGAGTGTCGGTTTCATCATCGTTCCACCGTTCGCGATTGCTGCCGACGTCATCGCAACCTGCAGCGGGGTCACCTTGTCTTCGTACTGGCCGAATGCGGAGAGCATCGTTTGCGCCTGGTCCATTCCGGTGGGGTAGACGCTTGGCGTCGAGGCCATGGGCACCTTGAACGACTGGCCGTAGCCGTAGGCCCTGGCATACCTGGCGATCTCGTCCTGGCCGAGGGCCGCACCCAGCTGGGCGAACGGGATGTTGCAACTCAACCTGAGCGCTGTGGCGATCGTCACGGTGTCTGTTCCTCCGCATGCGCCGCCCTCGGAATTGGTAATCGAGGTGATGCTTTGCGGAAGCTGCAGGGTCGGCGGGTTCGGGAATTCGCTGTCTGGTGTGAACTTGCCGCTGTCGATCGCGGCTGACGCTACGACCAGCTTGAACACCGAACCCGGGTAGTAGAGGTCCCCGCCGATCGCACGATTCAGAAGCGGTCGAGAGGGGTCTGCGATGAGTTGCTTGTATGCGGCAATGACTGCCGCGGTGTCGTGGGAGGCGAGCGCGTTCGGGTCGTATGCGGTCTTCGACACCATCGCGAGAATGGCGCCGGTCTTCGGATTGATAGCGACCACCGCGCCGGTGTTGTCACCGAGGGCATCCCACGCCGCCTGCTGCACCGCCGGGTCGATGGTCAGCGAAACCGCTGCCCCCTTCGGCGTCTGCCCGGTAAGGATGGCGTTCACCTTGTCGAAGAACTGCGAGTTCGCGGTGCCGCTCAGGTAGTCGTTGAGTGCGCCCTCGACGCCGGTAGTGCCCTGGTTGAGCGTGAAGTACCCAGTGATCGCCGAGTAGAGGCCGGGCTGCGTGTAGACCCGCTGGAACTTGTACTGGTCGGAAGACGGGGTCGACTCGGCTACGGC
>JAODLU010000034.1 GCA_025464125.1 Microbacteriaceae bacterium
TGCGTCGCGCCGAATCCGAAGAACAGGCCGACGTTGTTGCCGAAGAGGCCGATGTAGAGCGTTCCGATGATTCCACCGACGAGGTGGATGCCAACGACGTCGAGCGAGTCGTCGAAGCCAAGCTTGAACTTGAGCTCGATCGCGAGGGCACAGACAGCACCGGCGAGAAGACCGAGCACGATGGCCCAGCCCGGCGTCAGGATGTTACAGGCCGGAGTGATCGCGACGAGTCCTGCGACGGCGCCCGAAGCTGCGCCGATCGAGGTGGGCTTGCCGTCCTTGAACTTCTCAACGATCAGCCAGCCGAGGATTGCTGCTGCCGGAGCGGCCAGCGTGTTGATCCAGGCGATGGCGGCGACGCCATCCACTGCGGCCTCTGAACCGGAGTTGAAGCCGAACCAGCCGAACCAGAGCAGTGAAGCACCGAGAAGGGTGAGCGGAACGTTGTGGGGCTTCGAGAGTCCCTTACTGAATCCAACACGCTTGCCGAGCACGAGGGCGAGAGCGAGTCCCGCCGCACCGGCATTAATGTGGACCGCTGTACCTCCGGCGAAGTCGTTCACGCTCAGGATGTGCGGAGCCCAGCCGTCACCGAGGTTGAACACCCAGTACGCAACCGGGAAGTACACGATGGTTGCCCAGATGCCAGCGAAGACCATCCATGCACCGAACTTCGCGCGGTCGGCGATAGCGCCGGAGATCAGCGCGACGGTGATGATGGCGAACGTGGCCTGGAAGCCGGCGAAGGCGAGACCGGCGAGGTCAGGGTTCATCGCGCCGTCCTTGCCGATGGCCAGAAACTTGCCGAGTCCAAGTGAGCCGTCAAACGGGTTGCCAAGCCAGCCTGGGATGGCCGGCGTGCCAAAGGCGATGCCGTATCCGTAGGCGAACCACAGCACTCCAATGAGGCCCATCGCGCCGAAGCTCATCATCATCATGCTGATGACGCTCTTCGCGCGAACCATGCCACCGTAGAAGAATGCGACGCCGGGAGTCATGATGAGCACGAGCGCTGCGGCTACAAGGAGCCACAGCGAGTTCAAGTTGGACGTAAGCGCGTCCGTCGCTGCACTGGTTACGAGCATGGGGTGGGGTTGCCTCTCTCTTTTCTCAAAGGATCCCCATGCACACCAGCGTCTGGCAGAGCTTCTGCGGGATACACCTGGGGGTGCCGCCAGTTTGCTGCGTCGATATTTCAGTAGCGCTGTCCTCGTGTTTCGCGCGTGTTACGCAGACAGCAGGAATGTAAACATCCTGTTTCACCGGCCATCTCGTTTGCTGCGAGTATCGGGAGGGTGATTGTCACGGTGCAGTCCGCGGGGAGGCCGAATGTCTTTATTCAGGAATGAGCGCGTCTCGGCGCTGCTGCTCGTAGTCGCCGCTGTGCTCGGACTCACCCTCGCCAACACAGGATTCGGGCCATCGATCCAGGCTTTCTTCGGCGGGCACGCAGACATCCCCTGGCTGGCTGTGCACCTGAGCGTGGCGCACTGGGTAACCGACGGCCTGCTCGCCATTTTCTTCTTCCTGGCAGCAATCGAGCTGAAACACGAGCTGGCGCACGGCGAACTTGCGAATCCCCGCAAAGCACTCGTGCCCGCGGTTGCCGCAGTGGGAGGCGTAATCGCACCAGCGCTGGTGTTCCTGCTGCTTGTTCGCCAGCCCCAACTGTCTGATGGCTGGCCGATCCCCACCGCCACCGACATTGCCTTTGCGCTCGGGGCACTGGCAATCTTCGGACGCGCGCTGCCGAGCAGGGTTCGGGCATTCCTGCTTGCCCTCGCCGTCATTGACGACCTGATCGCGATCGTGATCATCGCCCTGTTCTTCACCGCCGACCTGCAGCCCACTCCGCTACTGCTGGCCGTGCCAGCGCTTCTCGTCTTCGGCTGGTTGAGCAGGAAGGTGCGCGGCCCATGGGTCGTCGCCGCACTCATCGCGCTTGGCGCGCTTACCTGGCTGCTCGTCTACCTGTCAGGCATCCACGCGACGGTTGCCGGAGTCGCACTCGGCCTGGTCATGGCTGGCGGCAGCGCGGGCCGCGCCAGGCACGCGATCGAGCCGTTCTCCAATGGACTCGTGTTGCCGCTCTTCGCCTTCGTCGCCGCCCTGGTCGTAATTCCACAGGTCGGGCTCGCCCAAATGAGCCCGGTGTTCTGGGCGATAGTCATCGCGCTGCCGGCCGGAAAGCTGGTCGGCATAACAGGAGGTGCACTGATTGCCAATGCGCTCGGTGATCGACGTTCGCCAACACGCATTCCGGTCGGCGACATCCTTGTCGTCGCAGGACTCGGTGGAATAGGTTTCACGATCTCCCTGCTTATGAACGAACTCGCTTTCGCCGGGCAGCACGCGATAGCCGTTGATGGCACGCTGGGCGTTCTCGTCGCGTCGCTGCTGGCAGCCATCATCGGCAGCACGATCACGGTCGTGCGCGCGCGCCAGTACCGGTTGAAGCCGGCCGCAGGGAGTGCCTAAGAAGTTTCACCGGCGGTCAGCGCGATCATGCGGGACACAGAGCGCAGGTACTTCTTGCGATATCCA
>JAODLU010000137.1 GCA_025464125.1 Microbacteriaceae bacterium
ATCCAGGGACTCGGCCAGCTCGGGTTCGGGCACGTCGAGGTGGGAACTGTCACCGCCGTCGCACAGCCGGGCAACGAGCGACCGCGCCTTTTCAGGCTCGTAGCCGATCGCGCTGTCATCAACCGCATGGGTTTCAACAACAGCGGAGCAGCGGATGCCCGGCCACGGCTCGCCCGCGAGATGGCCAGGCGCACGCGTCCCATCATCGGCGCCAACATCGGCAAGAGCCGGGTGGTAGACGTGGATGCCGCAACAGCCGACTATCTCGAGAGCGCAAGGCTGCTCGCCCCGGTGGCCGACTACCTCGCCGTGAACGTCAGTTCTCCGAACACGCCGGGACTCAGGGGCCTGCAGGAGCTCGACAAGCTCGCGCCCCTGCTGTCAGCGGTGCGGGATTCTGCTGGGGCCACGCCCGTACTCGTGAAAATCGCACCCGACCTGTCTGACGATGAGGTGCGCAGGATCGCCGGGCTGGTGACGGAGCTCGGCCTCGCGGGCATCATCGCGACGAACACGACCCTTTCCCGCGACAATCTGGTAACCTCCGCGGCGGTCGTAGCGGCCGCCGGAGCCGGTGGTCTCTCGGGGGCACCGGTTGCCACGCGGTCGCTGGAGGTGCTGCGAATCATCCGCTCCGTAGTCGATCCAGCGATGTGCGTGATCTCAGTCGGGGGAGTAGAGACCGCGCGGGATGTGACGCAGCGGCTGGCGGCTGGCGCGACGCTGGTGCAGGGCTATACGGCGTTCCTCTACCGTGGGCCTTTCTGGGCCTTGAGCGTCAACCGCGGACTCCGCAGGCTGAGAAAGGCCTAACGCCTCGCCGCCTACTCGGGGAACTGGCCGCGCTTGACCTGTGGCTTGGGCAGGCGCATTGGTCGCAGCTGCAGGGCGCGCATTGCGGTGTACCACCGGTTGCCGCGCTGGATCTTTTCCGCACCGAACTTGGCGACCAGTTTGCGGTTGATGATGTAGCCGACCGTGATGCAGTCGATGACCGCGATCAGGAAGAATCCCCAGAGCGCCCAGATCGACACTTCCTGCACCAGGGGCTGGTTGATGAACGTGAGCACGATTACCACGAACATGACCGGGATCATGATCTCGCCAACGCTGAAGCGTGCGTCGATGTAGTCGCGGATGTAGCGGCGCTGCGGCCCCTTGTCGCGCGCCGTCAAGTACTTCTCTTCGCCGTTGGCGAGCCCCACGCGAGCGCGGTTGCGGTCGTCTGCGATCTTGGCCTTTGACGTCTTTGCGCCAGCCTTACGGTCGCTGTTCACGAGCGGACGAAGGTTGGCAGCCTCGCGCTCCTTGCGGGTCGGAGTTGCGCGCCCCTTGCCACTCGACGTGCTGTCGGTGTTCAATTCGTAGTCGACTGCGGTGTCAGACTTCGTACCGGTTGGCTTGGCCACATCAAATCCTTGCGATCGTGAGGCTTTAAGATTACCGCTATGACTCAAGAAGAGGGCATCCACCAGCAAACTCCCACCCGTCCTGAGCTCCTGGAAGGCCTGCGTGACGCGGTCTTCGGCGGACTGCCCTCCACGATCGCAGACCTGAGCCGGCTCGTGCGCATCCCCTCTGTCTCCTGGGCGGCATTCGACCCCGCGCGTGTGGCAGAAAGCGCGGATGCAGTGGCCGGACTCGTTCGCGGGCTCGACGTATTCGATTCGGTCGAGGTGCGGCAGGCTCCTATCGGCGACACCGAGACTCTTGGGCAGCCGGCAGTGCTCGCGACCCGCGCCGCGAAGAACGGCAGGCCGACCATCCTGCTCTATGCACACCACGACGTGCAGCCGCCCGGTGACGAGAAGGACTGGGAATCCAGCCCGTTCGAACCGACAGTGCGCGGAGACCGGCTCTTCGGCAGGGGAGCTGCTGACGACAAGGCTGGCGTCATGGCTCACGTCGCAGCGATCCGGGCTCTCGTGCTTACAGCTGGCCGCGATTTCGATCTCGGTCTCGCCCTGTTCATCGAGGGCGAGGAGGAGTTCGGCTCGCGATCATTCACCAATTTCCTGCGCACTCACCAGGACCAACTGAGGGCCGACGTTATCGTGGTCGCCGACTCGGATAACTGGGACATCGACACACCTGCCCTGACCGTCGGCCTCCGAGGCAATGTGACGCTTCGGCTGACCGTCAGCACCCTCGCGCACGCCTCCCACTCCGGCATGTTCGGGGGAGCGGTGCCCGACGCGATGTTGGCGATGATCAGGTTGCTTGCGACGCTTCACACTGAAGACGGATCCGTGGCAGTCGAGGGCATGCTCGCACGGGACGGCGAGTACCCGGACTACACGGAATCGCAGTTGCGGCATGAGTCTGCCCTGCTCGACGGTGTGACGCCCATCGGCTCTGGGGACATATTGGGTCGCATCTGGTCGAAACCCGCCATCACCGTCACGGGCATTGATGCACCGAGCGTGGCGAACGCCTCTAACACCCTGGCACCGACAGTGTCGGTCAAGATCAGCGCGCGCGTGGCTCCCGGCCAGGATGCCCTGCTCGCCAGGGCAGCGCTCGAGAAGCACCTTCGCGACAATGCGCCATTCGGAGCGCACGTCGAAATCGACGATGTGGACACAGGAAACGGATTTCTCGTCGACACCACCGGATGGGCGGTTGCCGAAGCGGAAACGGCGATGGCGGATGCCTGGGGCAGGCCAGCGGTCGAAATGGGTGTTGGCGGATCCATCCCATTCATCGCCGACCTCGTCGAGCTATTTCCGGAGGCGCAGATCCTGGTAACAGGGGTGGAGGACCCCGATTCACGGGCCCACAGCCCGAATGAGTCCCTGCACCTTGGCGTGTTCCAGCGTGCGATTCTCACTGAAGCAGTACTGCTTGCTCGCCTGAACGAACGCAGCTGATTGTGCGTTTCAGGAACAATCACCGAACCGCCGTGCTTACACTTGCTAGAGAACTTTGACTTCCCTAAGGAGCCGTCATGACTGACACCCTCATCGACACCCAGACCGCACCGGCGCACGGCGTTGGCCTCAGCGCTCCAGCCGCAGACAAGGTGCGCAGCCTGTATGAGCAGGAAGGACGCGACGACCTCCGCCTTCGCGTTGCGGTGCAGCCCGGTGGCTGTTCAGGACTCATCTACCAGCTCTACTTCGACGAGCGTCTTCTAGAAGGAGACACCACTGTCGACTTTGATGGTGTCGAGGTCGTCGTCGACAAGATGAGCGTTCCGTATCTCGATGGCGCGACGATCGATTTCGAGGACACCATCCAGAAGCAGGGCTTCACAATCGACAACCCGAACGCCAGCGGAAGCTGCGCGTGTGGAGACTCCTTCCACTAGACATCCAGCTTCACCAGCTCGACCAGGGGAACCGCGTCCATTGCGGTTCCCCTTTTTCAATTTCGGGCGTTTTTGCCATCGCCACGGGCCTGTTGCGGCACGAGGGGGCACCTGCTTCGGAGTAGGCTGGCACCACCAAATAGACTGTGGTTTCACACAGTCCGTGTCATCCGAGAGGTCCCAGGTGCGCTCTAAACGCCGTCTTCGATGGGCTGTTCTACCAGTCGCAGTGACGCTCGTCGTCATACTCGCCGGGTGCAGCCAGCAGCAGCTACGGGGCTTCCTGCCCGCCGGTTCGGACGGTGCGACAAACCACACGTCCGGCATCACCGGCCTGTGGGTTACTTCCTGGATCGTGCTTCTCGGTGTAGGCCTCATCACGTGGGGTCTCATCATCTGGGCGGCGATCGTATACCGTCGCCGCAAAGGCCAGACCGGCCTGCCGGTACAGATGCGCTACAACCTGCCGATCGAGATTTTCTACACGATCGTGCCGCTGATCCTGGTGCTCGGGTTCTTCGCATTTACGGCGAAGGAGCAGAACTCGATCGAAGCTCCGACCAAGAACCCTGATGTGCAGGTCGAGGTATACGGCAAGCGCTGGGCGTGGGACTTCAACTACGTGAATGCCGGCCCGTCTGACAAAGGCGTTTATTCACCGGGTATCCAGGCGGAGGAGAACGAGAAGGCTGACGGCACGATCGACGAGAGCAAGATTCCCGTGCTTTACCTGCCGGTCAATAAGAGCGTGCAGATCAAGATCGCGAGCCGCGACGTTGCCCATTCATTCTGGATCGTTGACTTCCTGTACAAGAAAGACAACATCCCGGGCAAAGACAACTACATGTACTTCACCCCGACCAAAGAAGGCACCTACGCGGGCAAGTGCGCCGAGCTCTGCGGCGATTACCACTCGCTGATGCTCTTCAAGGTCAAGGTGGTCTCAGAGTCGGTATACGAGAACTACCTGCAGAGCCTTGCAGACAAGGGCCAGACGGGCATCCTCGGGCCGGAGTACAACACCAACACGAACCTTCCGGGCAACAAAGCCCCGGTGGCTGACGAGTAGGGCGACGAAGAATGAGCACAGCGACAATTGACAGGCCCACCGTCGACGCAACGCCGCCGCCCGGCCCGCCTGTCAGCCCGTCAGCCGTCCGCAAGGGCAACATACTGGTCAGCTGGATCACCTCGACTGATCACAAGACCATCGGCTATCTCTACCTGATCACCTCCTTCATCTACTTCCTCGTGGGCGGTGTGCTCGCGCTCATCATTCGGGCGCAGCTCTTCGAACCAGGCATGCAGCTCGTGCAGACGAAAGAGCAGTACAACCAGCTTTTCACCATGCACGGCACGATCATGCTGCTCATGTTCGCGACGCCACTGTTCGCTGGCTTCGTCAACGTGCTCATGCCTCTCCAGATCGGGGCGCCCGACGTCGCGTTCCCACGGTTGAATGCATTTGCATACTGGCTTTACAGCTTCGGCTCCATCATCGCGGTCGCCGGCTTCCTCACCCCGCAGGGTGCGGCGTCCTTCGGCTGGACGGCATACGTTCCGCTCTCCACCACCACCTTCTCGCCATCGCTCGGCGGCAATCTCTGGGTCTTCGGGCTGGCGCTCACAGGATTCGGAACGATTCTTGGCGCCGTCAACTTCATCACGACGATCATCACCATGCGCGCTCCTGGCATGACCATGTTCCGCATGCCCATCTTCACCTGGAATGCCCTCGTCACCTCCATCCTCGTCCTGATGGCTTTCCCCGTTCTCGCC
>JAODLU010000065.1 GCA_025464125.1 Microbacteriaceae bacterium
TTCCTCACCGCCGTGACTCCCGCGGTACTGACGCTCCTGGCCAAGCCCGGCTGTCACCTGTGCGACGCGGCGAGAGATGTGGTTAGCGGCGTGGTCGCCGAACTTGCTGGCGAGAAATCCGCTCCGCCGATCGTGTTCGAAGAACTGTCTATTCTCGACGACCCTGAACTGCTCGCGCAGTACTCGGAAGAGATACCCGTGCTGCTGATCAATGGTCGCGTGCACAACACCTGGCGGGTCGACGCTGGTCGCCTCCGCACCGCACTACTGGAGGTTTAGCCGATGATCAGGCACGTTGTCTCATGGAAGCTCGCAGCTGAAGACGTTCCGACGAAGCTTGAGAACTCAGCCCTGATCGCCCAGACGCTGCAGGCGCTCGTCTCGAAGATCCCGCAGATCCGCAGCCTGACCGTCGGCTCGAATGTGGCATTCCCCGAGGACAACTGGGACCTGGTGCTCATTGCCGACTACGACGACCTCGCGGGTCTTGAGGCGTACCAGGTGCACCCCGACCATGTCGCGGCAACCCTGGTGATCAAGCCGCTCGTTGCTCTTCGTTCGAACGTCGACTTCGAGCTGTAACGCTCGTCGCGGTGCTCAGCTGTTGCGCTTAGCCGCCGCCTCTGCCTCAGCGCGCGAACCGTACATCGGCTCGGTAATCACCCTCGCGAGCTTCTCCGATGGGTCGACCAGAAGCAGGTCGGTGTCATCATCGACAGAGTCGAAGTCCTCGGGCACGAGCGGTTCGCTGTTGAGGTGCACCGTGACGAGGCCACTGCCCAGCTGCAGCGAGTCGATGTCAAGCGCCGGAAAGGTTCGACCCGCGCGCTGCAACAGCTCGAACACTGCGGCGCCGACACCCTGCCCGCCGTCGAGGAACACCTTTTCGTCGATGACGCTGTAGTCGTATCTGGCGCGGACGGTGAAGGTCAGTTCATCCGGCTCATCGTCATCGTCACCGTCATCAGTGCCGAAGCGGTCGTCGAGGGCATCGCCGTAAGCGCCAACGGCATCCCAGAGCTGGCGATCGATCTCTTCGGCCTCATCGTCGTCTTCAGTGGCGGATGCGACTCGATCTATGTGGAGGCGCAGTGCCTTCATCAGGATCTCGCCAGCATCGATGGCTGCCTGCCTGCCGTGGTCGCCTGCCAATACGTCGCTCATGGCAGCAGCCGGGTCGGCCCACGGAAGAGGTATGTGACCTCTCGCAGGTTCGCCTGGTGCAGCAGCAGCATGATCACGCGGCTGAGCCCCATGCCGAATCCACCGTGCGGTGGCACCCCGTAGCGGAAGAAGTCGAGGTAGAAGGAGAGCTCTTCCGGGTCGAGACCCTTGTCCACTTCCTGCTGCGTCAGCTTGTCGATGAGGTGTTCAAGCTGGTCGCCGGTGGAGATCTCGACGCCGTTGAAAATGAGGTCATAGCTGTTCGTGAGCGACGCGTCATCATCGTGGCGCATGTGATAAAACGGCCGGATGCTCGAGGCATAGTCGGTAAGGAACACGAACTCGTGCCCGAACGTCTCCTTCACATACGCGGAGATCTGGCGCTCGCCCTCCGGGTCCATGTCATCGTCGTGGCGCGGCACCTCGTAGCCGCGCTCCGCGACGATGCGCTTGGCTTCGGCGAGCGGGATGCGCGGGAACGGCGTGCTGGGGATGGTGACATCGAGGTCGAAGAGCGCCTTGATCTGATCGCCGTACTTCTCTTTGACCGCGGTGAGGCCAGCGACGAGCAGCCCCTCGTGCATGGTCATCACGTCTTCGTGGGAGGTGACCCAGCTGATCTCAGCATCGACGCTCGTGAACTCGGTTGCGTGGCGTGAGGTGAAGCTCGGGTCTGCGCGGAAGGCCGGCGCGATCTCGAAGACCTTGCCGAATCCGGCGGGTTGCGCCATTTGCTTGAAGAACTGCGGGCTTTGCGCGAGGTATGCCTTGCCCTCGAAGTAGCCGACCTCGAACAGCTCAGCCTTCGACTCGCTCGCGCTCGCCATGAGCTTGGGGGTGTGGATCTCGATGAAGTCGTTGTCGATCCACCAGGTGCGAAGCGCGTGCTCGAAGGTGGTCTGCACGCGGGCGATAAGGTTCTGCTCGGGGCGGCGCAGGTCGAGAAAGCGCCAGTCCATCCGCTTGTCGATACCGCTGTCTTCAGCTATCGGGGTTTCGGCGATCGCCATGGCCGCAATGTCGAGCGCCTCGAGTTTGATCTCGACGCCACCGAGCTTCACGCGCTCATCGTGCTTGAGCTCGCCAGTGGCGGTGAGGAACGTGCCCTGCGTCAGTGAGGAGATCGAGTCTGAGACGTCGGTCGGCGTGATCGTGCCGTCTTCGGCACTGAGCCTCGGGTTCACCAGCTGCACGGCGCCGGACTCGTCACGCAGCACGACGAACTGCACCTTCTTCTGGTCGCGAATCGTCTCGACCCAGCCGGAAACGCTTACCGGCCCATCGGATGCTGCGGCAAGGTCCTTGATGAGGGTGCGTGTAGTCACGGTCCCCGAGTTTAGTGCGCGCCGGTTCACGGGTTTCTGGCAGCAACGCAAAACGTAGACTTGCCGGGTGGCCGCAACCCTGATCCACCTCGTCCGCCATGGCGAGGTGCAGAACCCTGACGGGGTGCTCTACGGACGGTTGCCCGGCTTCCACCTCTCCACCCTCGGCGCGACGATGGCCGCTTCAGCCGCAGAGGAGCTGGACGGGCATCCGATAACCGGCCTCTGGGCCAGCCCCCTGCTGCGCGCGCAGGAGTCTGCAGAGCCCTGGGCGAAGAAGTTCAGGTTGCCGATCCAGACCGACGAGCGACTGATCGAGCCGACCAACAAATTCGAGGGCGGCACCTACGAGTTCGGCGCTGGCGTTCTGCTGCACCCGCGCATCTGGCCGTGGGTTGCGAATCCGCTGCGGCCCAGCTGGGGCGAGCCGTATAAGAAGGTCATCGCCCGCATGTTCTCTGTGATCGACGACGCGTACGCCTCTGTCGAGACTGGTGAGGTGGTGATGGTGAGCCACCAGATGCCGATCGTGATGGTGCAGCGCGCTGTTGCCGGGCAGAGGCCGTTCCACGACCCCCGCGCTCGCCGCTGTCATCTCTCGAGCATCACAACTCTCGAGAAGCGCGGCGACAGCTGGGTCGAGGTCGGCTACGAAGACCCGGCAGCCGAGCTGCTCGCCGGTGCCATCGACAACGGAGCAGTATGAAGGCCAGCGCATGAATCTCAGGGTGGCGCTCATCGCCGGGGTGGTCGGCGCATCCCTCCTCCTGGCCGGATGCTCGACCGACCAGCTGGCCACCGATTATGGTTCCGGCGGGGTCACGGACTACTCCGATGACAGCGGTGCTCCTGTGCTCGTTGCACCAAAGGATCGCGCTTCCGCTCTCGACTTTTCTTCCACAGCTGACGACGGCACCCCGCTGAAACTCGCTGACTACCGCGGCAAGGTCGTGGTCGTGAACTTCTGGTACGCCAGCTGTGCACCATGCAGGGCCGAGGCGCCGATTCTCGAGAGCCTGCACCAGAAATACCTGGACAAGGGCGTCTCGTTCATCGGTGTGAACACCTCCGACCAGGCCGACACCGCCATCTCGTTCGAGAAGAACTACAAGATCACCTACCCCTCGGTGATCGATGTGGACAGCGGCACAGCCCGCATCGCGTTCAGCGGCGCGGTTGCGGCCAGCGCCGTGCCCACCACCTTCGTGCTCGACAAGAAGGGCCGCATCGCTGCCAGGATCATTGGGCAGCTCGAGTCGCCATCAATACTGAACACCCTCGTCACCGACACTCTCGCGGAGAAGAACTAGGTGGAATCTCCGATAGGGCAGTTCCTGTTCGGCGGCAACCTCCTTGCCGCGATGCCGATTGCGCTTCTGGCGGGCATCATCGCATTCGCCTCGCCATGCGTGCTGCCACTCGTGCCGAGCTATCTTGCCTACGTCGGTGGATTCGCTGCGGTGAAGGAGAAGACCGGGCGGGGTCGCCTGCTCATCGGAGTGTCCCTGTTCGTGCTGGGCTTCAGCATCGTCTTCATCGCCATGAACGTGCTGTTCGCGGCTGGTGGGGCACTGCTCATCCCGTGGATCGACCTCATCACCCGCATCGGCGGTGTCGTGCTGATCGTCATGGGGCTCGTCTTCATCGGCCAGTTCAGTTTTTTGCAGCGCACCTTCAAACCTGAGTGGAGCGTTGCCACCGGCCTCGGCGGAGCGCCGCTCCTCGGCATCGTGTTCGGCATCGGTTGGACACCCTGCATCGGGCCGACGCTCGCCGCAGTATCCCTCCTCAGTGCAGACAGCGGCAGTGTCTGGCGAGGCTTGCTACTCGGCATCGCGTACTGCCTCGGCCTCGGCATCCCGTTCCTGCTGGTCGCACTCGGCCTCAACTGGGTCACCGGGTCCGTAGCCTGGCTCAAGCGTCATATCCGCGTGATAAACATCGTCGGCGGCGCACTCCTCATCCTGATCGGACTGCTCATGGTCACTGGCGTCTGGCGCATCTTGATTTCGCAGCTCGGGGCGGTGATCGGCGCCTTTGTCTCGCCCCTCTGATCACATCGACTCAGCCCCGCCACCGCCGAAGAACAGCGACATCACCCAGCCGAGACTCGGCCCTGTCGGTTACCTGCGCTTCTTCTGGCGCCAGCTCACCAGCATGCGCACCGCGCTGTTCCTGCTGTTGTTGCTTGCAATCGCCGCGGTGCCGGGTTCGCTCTTCTCCCAGCGCAGTTCTGACCCCAATGGCGTCACCCTGTACTTCAAGAACAACCCGAGCCTCGCGCCCATCCTCGACAAATTCCAGCTTTTCGACGTCTATACGTCGGCCTGGTTCTCGGCGATCTACCTGCTGTTGTTCATCTCCCTCGTCGGCTGCGTGATCCCACGCACCACGCACCACTACAAGGCGCTCATCTCGAAGCCACCGAAGACTCCGGCGAGGCTGGAGCGGCTCTCCGAGTTCAGCGCCGCAGAGCTTGCTGCAGGGCAGGTGGATTCCGCGGGCAACCCGATCACGTCGGTCTCGGCGATCGAGGCGGCCCGCTCCATGCTGCGCCGCTCCGGCTACCGCGTGCAGGTCTTCGACGGCCCTGACCGCTCGGTTTCGGCCGAGCGCGGCTACCTGCGGGAGACCGGCAACCTGGTGTTCCACACGGCGCTGATCGGCATCCTGCTCTCGGTGGGCATCGGCGGCGGCTTCGGCTACACCGGCCAGAAGGTGCTCGTCGTGGGGCAGGCCTTCGCCAACGTGCGGCTCACCTTCGACTCCTTCAGCCCGGGGCGCTTCTTCACGGACAACGCGCTCGAGCCGTACCGCCTGGTGCTCAACTCGTTCACGACCAAATACGAGGAAGAGAACCTGAACGCCTACGGCCAGCCGATCGACTACACGGCGAAGGTGACCACCTACGAGGGCCAGTCCACCAAGGGCACGAAGGCCACCATCAAGGTGAACGACCCGCTGCGAATCGGCGGCAACGACATCTACCTGCTCGGCAACGGCTACGCACCGTACATCACGGTGAAGGATCCGCAGGGCACCGTCGTGTTCTCCGAGCCCGTGCCGTTCCTGCCGCAGGACGCCAACCTCACCTCGCTC
>JAODLU010000098.1 GCA_025464125.1 Microbacteriaceae bacterium
AGCGTCGATGGCCTCCTGCACATCCCGCTTCGCCTCCTCCATGCCGGCGGCCGAAACCGCCGTGATCTCGTGAAACCTGTCGCGCTCCATCTGGTGCCCCTCGTTGCCTTCGTCCTCTGGTTCGACGCTACGCGCCAATACTTTGCGCGACCGGCTCTTGACTTCACAGGTTGCCCGCCGCACTACGGTTGTACGGGGTCCGATCCCCCAGCAGGAAAGCAGTGCAATGAGCCTCATCAGATTCAACGACGTCGCCGTGCGCCTCGAAAACACGCAGATCCTTCGGGAGGCGTTCTTCCGGCTCGAGACCGGTGACCGGGTTGGCCTGATCGGACGCAACGGGTCAGGCAAATCCACGATGCTGAAACTCATCCTTGAGCAGCTAGTGCCAGACACTGGCACCGTGACGGTAGATGCCGACCTCACCATCGGCTACTTCTCGCAGTTCTCCGAGCTGAACGGCTCAGCGAGCATCACCGAGGTGCTCGAGGCTGTCTTCGTCGAGATCCATGAGGTCGAGGCCGAACTGGCCTCAATCGATTCGGCAATAGCAGCAGACACCACAGGCAACCTGGACGCGCTGATCCTTCGCCAGTCAGAACTTTTCGAGCGGATGGACCAGCTCGACGGCTGGGACTACCAGCGCCGCATCGACCAGGCCCTGACGACGCTTGGCTTCACGGTGGAACACCGCACCTGCCCGATCGATGACCTGTCCGGCGGCTGGCGCAACCGCGCAGCCCTGGCCAAGATCGTGCTCGAAGATCCACAGGTCCTGCTGCTCGATGAGCCGACAAACTACCTGGATGTCGCAGGGGTCGAGTGGCTCGAAGCCTGGTTCCGGGCCTTCACGGGCGCCGCGATCGTCGTTTCTCACGACCGCCGCTTTCTCGACACCGTCGTTACCCGCATCATCGAGGTCGAGAACTTCCACCTGCATGAGTACCCGGGCAACTTCGGCGAATACGTGGTGCAGAAGCAGTTCAGGCTAAAGACCCTCGAGGCCCAGTTCGTACACGAATCCGAGCTGCTCGCGTTCGAGGCCGAGGGCATCGCCGACCGACGCGAGGCCGCGAAGGCCGAGAGCCGCGGGCTCGACAAACAGCTCTCCGGCATCAAGAAGTCGCGGGCGCCGCGGCCGGTCGACCAGATCATCACCGAGATCTATGGCGGACTGCATGTCAAGGATGTGCTCGCCCGCGTCGACGCGCTGCACAAGGCGTATGGCGACAAGGTGCTGTTCGCGGGATTGCAGTTCGAGGTCCGCCGCGGCAACCGCATAGCAGTGCTGGGTGCCAACGGCAGCGGCAAGAGCACGCTGCTGCGGGTGTTGCTGGGCGACGAGAAACCTGACTCAGGTGCGGTGGCGTGGGCGCCAGGGGCATCCGTCGTCTCGTACAACCGCATGCTGGAGGAGCTCGACGACGACGACACCGTCACCCATGCCGTGAACGCGATGCCAGACAGCCTGGCGCTGACCGCCACCCGCAAGTCGGTCGGCAGGTTTTTGTCGATGTTCCAGTTCTCTGAGGCCGACCTCAAGCAGCGCATCGGCAACCTGTCAGGAGGCCAGCGCGCACGCGTCGCAATGGCGCAGTGCCTGTTGTCCGGCGCATCCGTGCTCGTTCTCGACGAGCCGACCAACCACCTCGACGTGCCGAGCACGCAGGTGATGGAGCGCGCACTCGTGCACTTTCCGGGCGCGGTGATCGTCGTCAGCCACGACAGGTTCTTCACCGACAAGATCGCCAATCGCTACCTGGTCTTTGGCGCACCCGGCGGCACTGGCGAGATCGAAGTTCGGGCCGCTTGAGCCTGTCGCTGCTGGGCGCTGGCGTAGTCTCCTGACCACGAATCTACGAACGGATCCCGCGTGACCACGACCAACCGCTACCCCTTCGAAGGCAAGACAGTCATTGTGACGGGAGCCGGCTCCGGAATCGGAAGAGCCATTGCTCGAGCCTTCCTCTCCAACGGAGCGAACGTGGTTGCTGCCGGTCGGCGTGTGCACGACCTGAACGAGACGATCAGCGGCTTCGAGGATGCCCGGGCAATCGCCATCGCGACCGACATGGGTGTGCGGTCTGAGGTGCAAGCCCTCGTCAGCCAGTCGGTCGAACGGTTCGGCTCGCTCGATGTCTTCGTCAGCAACGCCGGAGCGTATGCGGGCGGCGACATCACCGAGCTCACCGACGAGAGCTGGGCGGCTGTGAAGGCGACGAACATCGACGGTCTCGTGTTTTCGGCGCAGGCTGCCCTGCCTCACCTGGTCACATCCGGCGGCAACCTCGTCGCCGTCTCGTCGGTCTCCGGACTGCGCGGCGACTGGGGCCAGGCCGCGTATAACGCCACGAAGGGTGCCGTGAACGTGCTCGTGCAGTCACTGGCCCTCGACTATGGCACGCGCGGCGTTCGCATCAATGCGGTGGCCCCGGCATTCACGCAGACACCGATGTCGGCGGGCGTCGGCTCAAGCGAGGCCGCACTCGCACCGTTCAACAATCGCATCGCCATCGGTCGGCCTGCGGTACCCGAAGACATCGCGCCGGCGGTCCTCTTTCTCGCCAGCGCGGATGCCGCGTACATCACCGGAGCAATCCTGCCGGTGGACGGTGGAACAAGCGCATCCACCGGTCAACCGCACATCACCGGCTGAAACGGCTACTCGCCAGCGGGCTCCCACAGCTGGATGGGGTTGCCTTCAGGGTCGGCCAGCGACGCGAACCTGCCCATCGAGTACGCCTCTGGATCGACAGCCACCTCGGTGCCCGCGGCTATGAGCTGGGCGACCATGCCGTCAAGATCCAACACCCGAAAGTTGATGGCCCATGCGCGATCGGGTGAACCGAACTGGTCCACCGCCCCCGCCATTGCGGTGAAAGCTGTGTCGCCGGCCTCCTGCCGCCAGGACTGGTCACCTTCAGACATCGGCACGGGATCGATGCCGAGGGTGTCGCGATACCAGTCAGCCAGCGCATCCGGATCCTGCGCCCTGAAGAAAAACCCGCCGATGCCGGTGACCTTGTGCATGAGCAATGATCTCACCAGGCAGGAATGTCTCGCGCGGCTTTGCTAGTCGTAGATGACCGCTCGACCCTGGCGCTGAAGTTCGGCGAGCCCGTCGCGCATGGCTTGCACTTTCTCGGCCGAATGACCAGTCCAGCCCTCGAGTTCACCGACTATCCGCACTGGGTCGCTGCTGCGATACGACCTCGTCGGATTGCCCGCGAACTTCTTGTCTGTCACGTTGGGATCGTCTTCGAGAGACCCTGTCGGCTCGACGATGTAAATGTGTGTGGTGCCATCGCCGACGGCCAGTTCAGCGCCCCACGCCGCAGCATCCAGGGTTGCTGTTACATAGACGTAGTTGGTCGTCCTGCCGTTCTCGAAGTTGGACAGTCGACCTGGCACCAGCAGGTCGCCCATTGCCAGCTGCGCCTTCGTGCCATGAAACAGCGCGCCTGACTCATGCACCTCGAATGGTATTGGCTCGTTACTCATGCGTGCCCCCTCGCGTCGCACTGAAATTGTAGGCCTGCCAGCCATGTGGGTACGCTTTTTACATGTCAGCAAATGGCGCGACCGGCGGCGCGCCGGCCTACGTTGCGCACGAGTTCGTGCCGATTCGAACTGAGCGCCTGCTGCTACGGGTAATGACCCTCGGCGACGTCGACGACGTGCATGCCTACATGTCAGATCCGCATGTCTGCCGCTACCTGCTTTTCGAACCACGCTCGCGGGAGACGGTCGCCGAGAAGATCACGGAGTGGTCGACGATGGGTCGGCTGGGGGACACTGGAGACGACCTCGAACTTGCGCTCGAACTCACAACCGCTGCCGACGCCGGACGTGTGATCGGGCACAGCTACTTCAAGCTCACGAGCGTTGACGACCTCAGCGGCGAAATCGGCTGGACGCTGCATCCCGACTTCCAGGGCGTGGGCTACGCGGCGGAGGCGGCGAACGCGATGCTGCGATACGCCTTCGCCGAGCTCGGCCTGCATCGCATCACAGCCGATCTCGACCCCCGCAACCACGAATCGATCGCACTCTGCACGCGCCTCGGCATGCGCGAGGAAGCCCTCTTCCGGGAACACATGTGGTTCAAGGGTGAGTGGGCTGACACTGGCATCTACGCGATCCTCGACGCCGAGTGGGCCGCGCGCCAGTAGATCTCAGTAGATGCGAGGAACGATCCTGTACTTCACCAGCGTGGTGTATTCATCCCATAGCGCACCGTATTTTGCTCGGCAGACCTTGTCGTCATCGGCTTGGCG
>JAODLU010000122.1 GCA_025464125.1 Microbacteriaceae bacterium
ACATCGAAGGGGAAGATGGCCTTCAGGTGCGGCGGGCGCTGGGTCGCCGCCTCAAGCTGGGTCATTGCGTAGTAGCTGATGCCGATCATCCCGACGTTGCCGTCGCTCCAGGTCTGCCCGGCCATCCACTCGACGAGGTCATAGAGGTCTTCGCGCTCCTGGCCGTCGAAGAGACCGAAGGTTCCCTCTGACCCGACGGTGCCGCGCAGGTTGGCAATCACGTGCACATAACCGCGGGGCACCCAGAAGTCGCTCATGCCGGCCTCGATCACGCCGGCGGGGGCACCGATGTCCTGGATCTGCCGGGCGTATGGGCTCGCCGCGAGCAGCGCGGGGAACGCGCCGTTCGTCGCCGGGCGCCACACGTCGGCGAGCAGTATCGTGCCGTCGCGCATAGGGATGCGCACGCTGTTCTCGCGAGTGATGCGGTACTGCGGTTCGGAAAGGTCGTGGTACTCGCGCCCCGTGGTCTGGGGGCCGTTCAACTGGCGCTGCCCCTTGTGGGTGCCGGACGCCTTAACCTGCGACATGCTGTGCTCATTTCTTAGTAATAGGAATTTAATAGCTAAGCTAGGGCACGAACGACAATGTGCGCAAGCCTAATTTCCTATTTCGGAGAAAAAGTGGATGACCCAACTGCCGCCAAGCGCGGCCCCAAGGCCCAGCGCGGCGAGGTGGCAGACCGCATCCTGCTGACCGCGCGCACCAGCTTCGCCAGCAATGGCTTCGCCGCCACCACGTTGCAGGGCATCGCGCGCGTGGCCGGAGTCGATACCAAACTCGTGCGCTACTACTTCTCCAGCAAGGAAGCCCTGCTCGCGGCGTGCCTCGTGGTGCCGCCCGAGTTCCTGGAAAACAATCGCCGACTCCTGGAGTTGCCGATCGCCGAGCGCGGTGAAGCGATAGTGCGTGGCCTGCTCGCATCATGGGCGAACCCTGCCCTGGCGCTGGTATTGCGAACCTCGCTGCTGATCGCCGCGCACGAACCAGCCGCCATGGATGTCGTGCGCCGTGTCTTCTCCGAGGGGCTCATCCCGGCAATCGGGGGGGACATCGACCCAGACGAGCTGGTTGTGCGCGGCGGGCTGATCTCAGGCCAGCTGCTGGGGCTCGCCTTCACCCGGTTCATCTTCGCGGTGCCGCAGGCGGTCGCGATCGAAGATGAGACCATCGTGCGCAACGTGGGCGCGACGGTGCAGCGGTATTTGACGGGTGAGGTGTCGGGCTGACTTCAAATCTCGACAGGCTTGGCGACAACCGTTCTCAGGCGCGGCGCGTGCGGCGAAAGGCGACCGCAGTGATTCCTGTGACCAGCAGCAGCAACGCGCTGCCGAAGACGGTGGGGTCAACACCTGCGCCGGTCGCAGCAAGCTCCGGAACTGCTGCCGGTTCCGGCGCAGGGGCGGGTGCGGGCACATCCCAGGTGAGCAACAGGGCCTCGATATATGGACTGGTTCCGGCTACCGACACCGTGCCCGAGAGCTCGGCCGTGCCGGCGAGATCGGGCAGTTTGGCACTGTAGAGAGCAGCCTCGTACACGTTGTCATCCAGCTTTATGTCGGACGCGAACCAGAACGTTCCCGATGTGTCGATGGCGAATGAGTAGATGCCGTTGATCTCGATCGCGCCGACGAACGTCTGCATGCCCGTCAAGGTATCGATCGAGGACACGTAGCCGTTTTCGTCAACCGTGTACAGGATGCCGGTGCTCGGATCGACGGCCAGTGAGAAGTTCGTGTAAACGGTCGGCCCGACCAGCGTCAGGCGTCCCGTGCCGAGGTCCAGCGTGTAGAGGTCGAAGCTTGTTCCGATGTCTCCCATCGCGTACGCGACGCCGGTGGGCGAGATTGCGATGGAAAATACCTTGACCGGCACGTCGGCTGCAGTGAAGTCGCCGACGAAGGTGGAGACGCCGGAGACGGTATCGACCGAGACCAGCACGGAAAGCGTCGCGTCGGTGAAGTCCTGCGCGACCGCATAGGCGGTCGAGGTCACCGGGTTGAAGGCTCCCTGCCCTCCGCAGTTGGAGTGGGTGAGCGCAGGCGTGCCAGAGCCGACGAGTGTGCCCGCGGCAGTTGCTGCGTCGAGCTTGATCACCTGCATGTTGGGAAGCTGACTGTCGTCGCTTGAGAAGTACGGACATGCGATGCCAAACAACGTATCGCTGGCGGGCAGGGGCGCCGGGGCCGCCGAGGCCGAGGCTGCACCAAAGGCGAGAAGGCCGAGCGAGGCGACGGCGGTCAGGGCGAGTGTGCGCAGGCGCATCGGGATCCGTTCGGAGAGGGTGGGCACGCGATGCTACCGCGCCAGGCGGTGCCTGCGGCGCAGGGCAACCAGGAGCAGCGCGAGCCCGAGGAGAAGTGCTCCAGCCGCACCGAGACCGATCGGCGCGACGAAGCCGGCGCCTGTGGCGGCGAGCGCTGGCGCGGCGGCCGGCTGTGGCGCGGCTGTGACCGTGAGGTCGGCAGTCGCTACCGCGTTGCCGTTCGGGTCGTAGGCGACCAGCTGATGTGCCCCGACCGCGGTGTCGGCAGGGATGGCGAAGCTCGAGCTGAGGGCGCCCGACGCAGAGGTGGTGACCGTTCCGAGCACAACGGGTGACGAGTGCAGCTCGATGCTGTAGGTGGTCGACGGGGCAAAGCCTGTGCCGGCGACGGAGACCTTGGATCCTGCGGCCACCTCCGCAGACGCGGTCAGAACCGGTGCAGCAGCGACTGGAGCGAACGAGAACAGCGCGGTCTGGTCGTCGTCGTAGCCTGCGGGGTAGGTGATGCCCACCTGCAGCTGCAGCACGGTGCCGAGGTCGGCGGCCTGCGGGGTGACCGTGGCGGTCGTGCTGCCGGGGCGGGTGACATCCACTCCCCCGGTCTTCCACTGGAAGGTTTGGCCGGATGCCGCACTCGTGTACCCGGTAGACGGCACGCTCGCGGTGATCGGCAGCGCAGTCTCGAAGGTTCCGTCTTGTTCGTGCAGGGCGACGACGCCCGAGTCAGCGATGCCGGCGAGGGGGGTTGCTCCGGCGACGGTC
>JAODLU010000124.1 GCA_025464125.1 Microbacteriaceae bacterium
GACTACCGCGGCCAGACGGTCGGGTGGTAGCGGCCAGCCGAAGGTCGTCGCATCTCGTGTATCTTTTAAACGGAATAGCTAATTCCGCTTAGTTGACACGGAGAGCGACTCGATGAAAGTTCTCGTCTACGGTGCTGGTGTTATCGGCACACTGTTCGCCGCACGCCTCCACGAGGCTGGCAATGACGTCTCGCTGCTTGCTCGCGGCGAACGTTTGGCTAGCTTGCAGGAGAACGGGGTGCAGCTCGCGGCAGGAGACAGCCCGATCATCGAGATAGTCACCGTGCCAGTGGTCGAAAGCGCGGCCGACGCATACGACCTGATTGTGGTTCAAGTGCGTGCGCACCAAATGGAGGCAGCGCTGGAGTCCATTGCAGGGGTGCAGGGTGACGTCCTGTTTATGCTCAATTGGGCAGCCGGACCGGACTATATGGCTGCGGCCATTGGTGGTGAACGCGTGCTGCTGGGTTTCCCCACTGAGGGCGGCACCATGGACGGACAGGTAGTTCGCTATAGAACGAGCTCGGTGCTGGCCCGGTTGGTTTCGATGCCGATCGGCGAACCCGATGGTCGTTCCACACCACGACTGGAACGAATTGTGCAGTCCTTCCGGTCTGCCGGTATCAATGCCAAAACTGAACCACGAATGGACACATGGCTGAAGACCCACGCTGCGTTTGAGTTGCCGCTGGGGCGAGCGGTGCACACAGCAGGAGGTCCCAAGCTTCTAGCGCGCGACCCGGCGGCGATCCGTCTGATGATCCAGACGATGAAGCACAATCTCAGGTCGATGCCGACTCCGCCGGTTCCGCGCACCTTCGGCGCTTTGCTGATCCTGCCGGAAGCGTTGCTCGTGCCCGTGTTTGGACGTTTCCTTCGCAGCGAAGCAGCCTCGCCGCTCAGCACCGATACGCCTGCCGTCTTAGCCGAGCTCGACCGGCTGGCCGAACAGGTGCGGGCATTTTCGGGCCGCCGCTAGTCGACAATGAACTAATGCCAGCAACTAAGCCCGAGGTGCGCACCAAACGAAAGGACGCCGCCGCGAATAGCGAGCGTCTCACTCAGGCGGCGCGTGAAGTTTTTGCACGCCAGGGCTTCTCCGCCACCCTCGAGGACATCGCTCAGCACGCAGGCGTCGGGGTCGGCACGGTCTACAGGAATTTCGCCAGCAAACAGCAAATCATTGAGACCCTCTACGAGGCCGCGATCGATTCCGCGCTCGCAGACGTGCAGGCGGCCCTGGAGATCGAGGACCCCTGGCTAGCAATCGTCGCCTTCTTCGATGTGACGGCGACAAACCAGGCTCGCGATCGCGGGCTAAGCGAGACACTGCTACGCCACGACGGAGTCGGGCCTGATGAAAAGCTCGCCGAGAAGCTCATCGCCGTACTGTCGCCGCTTTTCGAGCGAGGCGTAAAGGCTGGGGTTCTTCGCGAGGGCGTAACCGTCACCGACATCTACCCCATTTTCACCATGCTCGACAACGTCTACAGGATCAGCGATGCGAGTCCGCAACTATGGAGACGGTACCTGGCCATCGTGCTCGATGGCCTCCGAGCCAGCGAACGGCCCGCGTTGCCGGTAGCACCGATGAACATTGCCGAATTTACGGCGGCCTTCTCCTCTGCTGTCCTCGCATCAGAACCGAACTGATGACCTTCTCATTACGAGTGAGATCTTCATCTGCTGGTGGGGTTCATGCGGGATTCGCGGGTGCAGGCGTCGAGCTTCGACCGGACCGGAACATGGAAGTCCCCTGGCCTGCGCAGCCTATGTGAGTGCCGTTGTGCGTGCGGCATCGTCCTCCTACTCGAGGATCTCCCGCAGGTGCCTGTACTTGCCCTTGAAGTAAAGCAGCGGCTGACCCGTGTGCCACTCCGGGAGACTCATCTCGTTCACCCGCCCGATCACGATCAGGTGGTCCCCCGCCTCGTGCTCGGCGTATAGGTCGCAGTCAAGCCACATCAGGGTGTCCTCGATGACTGGATTTCCGCTTGTGGTCGGATTCCACTTGATCCCGGCCCACTTGTCGGTTCCCTTGCGCGCGAACTGGTTCGACACGTCGTGCTGCCCGCGAGCCAACACGTTCACCGAGAATTTGCCGGTCTCGCGGATGCGTGGCCATGTCGTCGAAGTCAGCATGACGCTGAAAGAGATAAGAGGCGGCTCCGTTGAGACGCTGTAAAACGACTGGCAGGTAAAACCGTGCGGTTCGCCGTCAGTAATGCCGCCGATGATCGTTATTCCTGAGGCATAGTGACCCAGGGTGTCGCGGAACGTACGCGGGTCGATGGATGCTCCGGTGGTCGTTTGCATTGCAGCTCCTTTCGCGGATGAGGTGCGCCCAGGTCTGGTGTCTCGGCGGTCCGCAACGGCTCACGCTGCCATTTCAGTATGCACGGAATCCGACTGGTCGCCACGGCTTTCAAGCCCGCGCAATCGTCTTGTTACAAATGCTTCACGCCGCTGCAACTTCGTGCCGAGAGTATGGGCACATGCTCACAGTCACGGTCCTTGCCGGAAATCCAAAACCCCAATCACGAACCCTCAGTATCGCGACAGCGTTGGTGGAAGCCCTCCTCGAAAGCGGAAGTTATGAACTAACCGTGATCGATCTCGCCGAGCACACGGCGGAACTGTTCGCCTGGCCGTCAGACATCATGTCTGCACTATCTGCGAAGGTCACCTCGAGCGACCTGGTCGTCGTCGCCTCTCCCACATACAAGGCCACGTACACCGGGCTTTTGAAGAGCTTTCTTGACCGGTTCCCGAGCGGCGGGCTGGGCGGCATAACGGCGATCCCGGTAATGACAGGAGGGGACCTGACTCACGCGATGGGCCCTGACACGCACCTGCGACCATTGCTCGTCGAGCTGGGGGCCAGCGTGCCGACCAAAAGTCTTTATTTCGTGGCGGCTGAAATGGATCAGGTCAAAGAGATCGTGAACGCATGGGTAGCCGACGCGCGCGAGACCCTGATCAGGCAAATGCCGCTACTCCAGGTCGCAGCTTCAACGCCTGCCGCTGCGGTTTAGTCGGTCCTTACGGCTTAGTCGCGCCCTGCGGTTTAGACGAGCCGCGGTTTGCGCCCCACACTGCTGCTCTATCAGCTCTCGCGAGCCCACGTCTCGAACATCGCAGCATATAGCCCGCCCAATTCGAGCAGTTGCTTGTGGCTCCCGACCTCTGCGACCCGTCCCTGGTCGATCACGACGATCCTGTCGGCCTTCATTGCAGTCGACAGGCGGTGAGCGATGATCACGGAGGTGCGGCCGATGAGCAATTGCTCCAGGCCTTTCTCGACCGCCGCCTCCGACGTCAGGTCAAGATTGGATGTCGCCTCGTCGAGCACGAGGATGCGCGGGTCAGCCAGGAATGCTCGGGCCAGCGCGACAAGCTGCCTTTCGCCTGATGAGAGGGACTGGCCGCGCTCGTGCACGATCGTGTCGAGGCCGGCTGGCATCGCATCGACGACGTGACGCAGGCCGACGGCATCCACTGCCGCGAGGATCCGCTCCTCCCCCGCGTCAGGTTCGCCGAAGGCCAGGTTGTCTCGCAGCGTGCCAGTAAAGAGGTACGCCTCCTGGGGAACGCTGCCGATCTGCTCTCGCAGCGACTCGAAGGAAACGGTCCTCACGTCTATCCCGTCGATCAAAACTGAGCCCGATGTCGGATCGTAGAAGCGCGAGACCAGCTTTGCGATTGTGGACTTTCCAGCCCCGGTCGGTCCGACGAACGCGATGCGCTCGCCCGGTTCGATCTTCAGCGAGATGTCCGAGATCACTGGCCGGTCCGCCGCGTAGCCGAAACTGACACCCTTGAGCTCGATCTCGCCGGTGATGGGCGGCAGGGCGACTGGATGCTCGGCCTCGAGCACCGACGGCTGCTGGGCGAGCAGTTCGCGCAACTTCGTGATCGAGGACTGCGCCTGCTGCATTACCGAATACTGGGCGACCAGCAGCAGAATGGGCGCGAAGAATCGATTCAGGTAGAGGAAGTACGCGACGAGTCCTCCGATTGCGAGCTCGCCCCGGATCACCATGACGCCAGCTACGACGAGCACCCCCGCTTGCACGAGGTAACCCAGGAAGAGCGTGCCAGGACCGTAAATTGCGTTCAGCCAGGCGGTGGTCAAGTTGGCGCGGCGGTATATGTCAGTGACGCCGCGGTGCATGATGACATTGCTGTCCTGGCGGTTGTGCGAGGTGACAACCTTGACCCCGGACAGGCTCTCGGCGAGGTGCGAGTTCACTCCGGCAACGCCGTCGCGCACGCGGGTGAAAGCGGTGGTGGAGCGGTGTCGGTACCACAGGGAGAGGCCGAGCAGCGGCGGGATCACCACGGCCAGCGTTATCAGTCCGAGCATCGGATCGATTGCTACCAGAGCGCCGGCGATCACGATCATGGTGAGCAGCTGCACGACCAGTTGAGCCGCGCCATCCTGCAGGAAGAGCTGTAGCGTCTCAATGTCACTGGTCATACGGGTGATGATGACGCCAGTTTTCTCTCTGGAGTAGAAGTCCATCGAGAGCCGTTCCAGGTGCGAGAAGACCCGGATGCGCAGCCCTCTGAGTGCACTGGCGGCCAGCCAGCCTGTCGACTTCGTCTGCCAGCGCTGGAACAGCACGGTCAACACGACCGTGACGCCGAATGCTGCGGCGGTCCAGACAATGATCCACGGCTTGCCGCCGATCATCCCGTCATTGATCGCGATCTGGATCAGAAACGGCCCTGCCTGCTGCGCGATGCTGAAGCCTATGACCGAGAGGGAAGCGGCGATGAGCAGCTTCGGATACCTGGAGATGAGCCCCAGGAGCGAAATTCTTGGTTCGACCGGAGAACGCTGGCTGAACCCAGTTACGGGCTCCGGCGCTGGCTCGCCGTCAGTGAGCTTGTCTATGACGTCCTGGTAACCCGCCAGCGCGTTTGTGTGCGCGGCGCCCTGTGGGCCAGGCATCCCCATGATGGTCATGACATCTCCTCGTTGTGGCGCGGTGCCCGCACCGTGACTTCCAACGGCGAACCGGATGCCTGCTCAGCAGCCGTGAAGGCCTCGTCCTCATCCAGCACGCTGATCGACTCCAGATCGTCGTCCACATGGCTGCCGGCAACGGGGTCCGACTCCGCGGAAGCGAGTAGTGCCATATATGCGGGCGAGTTGTTGAGCAGGTCGGAGTGGGTGCCATCGGCGACGATTTTGCCGCCCTCAAGAACGATTACCCGATCTGCCAGCGCGATCGTCGACAGGCGGTGGGCCACGAAGATGGTCGTCCTCGAGCGCATCAGCGCTCTCAGAGACTCGTGAATGCGCGACTCGGTCGCAACGTCGAGTGCGCTGGTCGCGTCATCCAGTACGAGCACCGGTGGATTGAGCAGAATCGCCCTCGCCAGGGCGACTCGCTGGCGCTGGCCGCCGGACAGCGAGAAGCCTCGCTCCCCCACCATCGTGTCGTAGCCGAACTCGAGTGCCCGGATGAAGTTGTGGGCGTCGGCCGCCCGCGCGGCTTCCTCGACTTCGTCCATTCCGGCATCTGGCCGGCCGAATGCGATGTTCGCCCGCATCGTGTCGGAGAACAGGAACGGCTCGTCGGCGACCACGCTGACCGCGTCACGCAGGCTCGTGAGGGTCAGCTGGCGCAGGTCGCAGCCGTCTATGCTGAGCACGCCGGAATCAGGGTCGTAGAAGCGCATCATCAGTTTCGCAAGGGTCGACTTGCCAGAGCCTGTGCGCCCCACAATCGCCACAGTCTGGCCCGGCGGAATAGACAACGTCAGCCCGTCCAGCACCTTGGGACCGCGCGGGTACCTGAAGTGCAGGTCGTCAAACCGCACTTCGCCTGCGCGCCGCTGGAGGGCGAAGGCTTCAGGGCTCTCCACGATGTCAGGCACCTCGTCGAGTACCTCGAAGATGCGACTCGCAGATGCGCTGGCGCGCTGGGAAAGCATGATCACCTGGCCAAGCATCATGAATGGCGCCTGGAGCATCACCAGGTACGCGCTGAACGCGAGGATCGTGCCGGGCTGTATCCCGCCAAAGAAGGCGAGAGCTCCCCCGCCGACCAGCACGATGAACAGTCCGAACGTCGGCACAGACTGGATGAGTGGCATCCACTTGGCGCGCAGGTTGGACTCCAGCTTGTACGCCCATTCCAGCCGCAGGGCCGCCTTCTCCAGGCGCACCAGTTCGCGGCGCTCGGCGGCGAACGACTTGACGACGGCGACGCCGCTGACATCCTCTTCCACGATCGTTGAGATTGTGGAGAGCCGGCGCTGGATCAGGTAAGACAACGGGTACATGACCCGGCGCATCCGCATGCCGATGAAAAAGGTCAGCGGCATCGTAGCCATTGTGGCAATCGCCAGGGGCACGTTGATCGAGAGCATGAAGCCGAACGCCACGACGGCCATGGTCAGCTGCACTGCGACCTGGGGCGCCATGGCGAGGAAGGTCTGCACGGCGCGGATGTCTGAGTTGGCTCGCGAGATCAGGTCGCCGGACTGCACCCGGTCGTAGAACGTCTATGACATGCGGGCGAGGTGCTCGAAGGTCAGGGTGCGCAGGTCGTACTCGACCTCGTACGCCGCCTTCAGCTGCAAGTAACGCGACCAGAGACCGGAGGCGAAAGCCAGTATGGCGAGGGCCGCGATGATACTCGCCGAGCGCACGAGCACCTGCGTGCCGGCCTCAGCACCACCGCCGGCGCCGATCGTGTTGATCGTCGAGTTGAGCTGGGCCGGGATCATCACCTGCAGCACAAGACCAAGCAGGGAGATGATGATCGCCGTGACAAACAGCACGCCATGAGCCCTGGCGATGGGAAGCACTCTGCGCCACCAGCTCTTGCTGGTGTCCGGATCGATGCTTCCGCGGGGAGATGCGGGTTTCGCTGCGGTCATCTTGCGACTGCGCCGAGGTTGCAGCACTGCGTCATCACCCTTTTCGTGTCATCCGGTTCGTTGCTGGTATTAGTTTGGCTGGCTAAGGATTCCGTATCGTGTCCCCGATATGTAGTTCTAATTTCGCAAGTGGTGCGCGCCGCAATCCCGCGTTTTTCGGGGGCTGTTGGGCATATTCGCGGGCAATTTCAGGCACGATCGTCATGCCCGAGGCTTGCGGAGGTTGCGATACCACCGGACGCGAACGATCATCGGCGGCTCCGGAACTACAGCGACACCGGCAATCGGGATGTCCATCAGGATCGGGTCTGGCTCGCGCTTTGAGGTACGCAGCGTCACCTCCTTGATGAGCAGCGCAAAGAACACGGAGGCGATCGCGAGCGGGATACAGATCGCGAACGCGAACCCGATCGAGATGTGCAGCGACTCGATGATGCCGTCCCTCTGGGCTGTCGGCAGGTTCCAGATCTCGGCGGGCGACCTGTCGATGAACTTGGCGTTGGCGCCGGCCAGCATCACCATTGCGCTCGAGACCACTGTTCCGACCGCCGCCGCTCCGAGGGTGCCGCCAACCGCACGAGAGAAGGTGACGGTGCCGGTGCCGACGCCGATCTGGGTCGAGTCGACCGAGTTCTGCACGATGAGCATGAGAACAGGCGTCGTGCACCCAATGCCCAGCCCGAAGAGCACGGTGCCCAGGACGTAGACCGGCACGGGTGCTGCGACAGGAAGCAGGGCCAGGAGGGTGAGCGAGGCCGTGAGCAGCACGAGTCCGCTCACGAGCACGTACTTGTACCTGCCTGTTCGACTGATGATGCGGCCCCCGATGATGTTCATCGCCATCAGGGCGAAGGTCTCAGGGATGAATGCCAGGCCGGACTGCGATGCGCTGAGACCCTTCACTGCCTGTAGCAGCAACGGGAAATAGAGGGTGACGCCGGTTGATGCGAAGCCGACGGCGAAGGCGGCGACGGTCGCCCAACGGAAGTTCGGGATGCGGAACAGGTTCAGCGACATGATCGGCTCTGGAGCGACCCGCTGCCTGATCACGAAAAGCACGCCGACCAGGAGTCCTCCGCCGATCAGCGCCATCGTCACCGGGTCGTCCCAGCCCTGTTTCGGCCCGCGGAACAGGCCAAGCACGAAAGCAACGATTGCGACGACGAGCAGGATGGATCCGAGGTAGTCGATTGATCGCTGCACTCGTTGCTGCGGTACGTACTTGAGCACACTCGACACCGTCACCAGGGCGACTATTCCTACCGGAACGTTGATAAAGAACACCCAGCGCCACGATGCGAGGTCGGTGATGACGCCGCCGAGGGCCGGACCCAGCACGCTGCAGGTCGCGACGACCACACCGATATAGCCCTGGTATTTCGCCCGGTCACGCGGCGTCGAGATGTCGCCGATGACGGTCTGGGCGAGGCTGATCAACCCGCCGCCACCCACGCCCTGGATCGCCCTGAGCACAATCAGCTGGGTCATATTCTGAGCCAACCCGGCGCCCATCGACCCAATCAGGAAGATGATGATGGCTGTCAGGAAGACCGGGCGCCTGCCCAGGATGTCGGAGATCTTGCCGTAAAGGGGGGTGACGGCAGTGCTGGCCAGAAGGTATGCCGTAATCACCCACGAGATCTGGTCGAGGCCACCGAGGTCGCCCACCACTGTCGGCAGCGCGGTCGCGATGATCTGGTGGTCGAGGGATGACAGGGCAACCCCCGCCATCAACCCGCCGATGATCAGGCGGATGCGCGCCGGACTGAGTTCCTGCCGAACACCATCGTTCGGAGCGATAGCGGACACGACTAGAAGGCCAGCAGATTCTCGCGCAGCGTGTCGAACTCGTACTCCTTGCGAACCAGGCCCCGCCTTTGCAACTCGGGAACGAGCCCGTCTGTGATCTCTGCGATGAAACGGCGCGTAAGCGGCCTGGACTGGATCAGAAACCCGTCGCCGCCGACGATTTCCATCGCCTCCTCCATCTTGTCGGCGACAACCTCCGGGGTGCCGATCAGGTCGAGCGAGGTGACCCGACTGTCCTGGATCATCTTGCGTAGTGTGCGTTCGCCATCGGCGAGGGCCAGGAAGTTGCCGAAGGTGCCCTGGTGCCCTTCGTGGTGAATCTCGATGGGCTTGAAAACCGCGTCCAGGTCATACTGGCTGAAGTCGTGGCCGCCGGACATGTGTGACAGCCCAGGCAGGCGCAGCGCAGCATCCTCGTCGCTGACGTAGTAGCGCGCGTTGTGGCGGTCCCACGCTGCTTCAACCGTGTCGCCGAGCATGGGTGTCACGAGGAACAGGATCTTGACGCTGTCGGGATCGCGGCCGATGAGTGCCAGTCGCCGGCGGATGTCGTCGCGGATCTCCTTCATCACCGTCGGGGAGTTCTGGCCGCCGGTGGAGAGCAGGATGGTGTCGGCCCACTTGGCGCCGAAGTCGCGGCCCCGATCGGAGGACCCGGCCTGCGAGATGAGCGGACGACCCTGCGGTCCCGGCGGCACGTTGAGGGCTCCCGTCGTCTTGTACCACTTGCCCTCGTGCTCGACGATGCCAACCTTCTCGCGGTCGACGTACATGCCGGTCTCTTCATTTGCGACGACCGCGCCCGGCTCCCAGCTGTCCCAGAGCTGGCGGGTGACGTCGAGGAATTCATCGGCGATTTCGTAGCGCTCGTCGTGCTTGGGCTGCTCGATGCCCCCGAAGGCGAGCGCGGCCTCGTGCTCGCTCGTGGTGACAACGTTCCAGCCAATGCGGCCGTGGCTGACGTGATCGAGCGACTGCATCAGTCGCGCGAGACCGTACGGGTGGTAGAAGGAGGTCGACAGTGTGCCGACGATCCCGAGGTTCTTGGTGGCCTGGGCCATCAGCGGCATTACGGCGATCGGGTCGAGCCGCGCGGTATAGCCGGCCATCTGGTCGAAAGCGACGTGGTCCTCGATCATGATGTAGTCGAAGCCGGCACGGTCGAGGTTGCGGGCCATGTCGATAAGGAACGAGCCGTCCTGCCAGTCGAGGATGTCGTTGCCCGACCACGGGGCCGCTTTGCCATTCATCCACCCGTGTGGCAGTGCGTTGCAGAACCAGGCCAGGTGGAAGCGCTTGTCGGTCATGGTGATCGGTCTCTCGTCTCTCTTGAGCGTGGTTCTGACTGGCGCGGGTTGCCGGCGGCGGCGCCCAAGCACCGCCGCCGGGCTACCTACTTCAGGCGGGAGAAGTCGGTCGCTACGTCAGGCCGTACGACGTAGCCGTCGATTCCCTTTCGAATCACAACAAACGGCGGCATGATCGCGATGCGAACAGCCGGATAGTTGTTGATGTATTCCGTCATCGCAGCGGTCCAGGCCGCGACGGCGGCCTTGCTGGTTCCGTCATCCTGCGCAGCACCCTTGGCGACATCCGCGGTGTAAGCGGCAGACGGGATCCAGGCGAACTTGCCGGTGACCGAGTACGTCAGTACGTAGTACGGAGCCCTGTTGTTCGTGCCACCGCGGTTCATCAGCGCGTCGTACTTGCCAGCGGCTGTCGCAGCCGAGAAGTCTCCGGCCGCCATTGAATTGACTGTGACATCAAATCCAGCGGCAAGTGCCATCGCCTTGATCTGCACGGCGCTGTCCTGCACGTCGCTGAGTGCAGAACTGAGGTTGACGGTGAACTTGACCGGCGTCGCGATGCCCGCATCCTTCAGGATCTTCAGGGACTTTTTAGGGTCGTACGTAAACGACGGCAGCTTAGCGTCGCTATATCCAGGCATCGGGTCGAGGAACCCATTGGTGCGGGTGCCTCGCCCTGCGTAGATGCCCTTTACGATCTGGTCGTACGGCACTGCGTAGCTGAAGGCCTTTCGCACGTTGATGTCGGTGAACGGTCCTGACCTGGTGTTGAACGACACGTTGAGGATCTTTGAGGCGATCTGCGAGTCGAAGATCGAGAAGCCCTCCTTACTCAGCGCGGTCTGGTCGGCCGGCTGGATCTGCTGGGCGATGTCGACGTCACCGCTCCGAAGGGCCGTCGCACGGAGTCCGGCGTCGGTTACCTGGCGGAAGGTGATGGTTTTGACTTTCGGTTCACCGAGCACGTAGTCCTTGTTCGCGGTGAGAACGAGCTCCTGGCCTGGCGTGTACGTCGTCTGCTCGTACGCGCCGAATCCGATATTCGGGTTGGCCGCAGCCCAGGTGACTGAATACGGGTCAGCATCCGTGGCGTGTGCCTTCAGCAGTGTTGAGTCGTAGATTCCCCAGGTCGAACCGCCCATCAGGTTGAGCAGGGACAAGCCCTGGTTTGCGGTCGGGATCTTGACGGCAAAGGTGTACTTGTCGACTGCCGTGACCTGCGCCGGATCGGTGATGACCGGAGCCATCGCGAGTCCGATGACCGACGTCGTCGCCTTGAACTTGCGAAGAGTCGACCACACGACATCTGCCGA
>JAODLU010000170.1 GCA_025464125.1 Microbacteriaceae bacterium
CCTGGTGCGATCTGGCCACTGTGTTGACGCAGGCGGACCTGCTTGCCGCGGGTGACTTCATACTGTGGCGACGACGGCGCGAATTGCAGGTCGAGCGCCCCGAACTCGCGGAAGCCGTGACGCGCCATCGCGCACGAAGAGGTCGACCGCTCCTGCTTGAGACCTTCCCGATGCTGAGCGACCGGGCAGACTCGCCAGCCGAGTCGATCATGCGGCTCCACTTTCTCCGCGCCGGACTACCACCCGCCGAAGTGAACGGCGAGGTGAGGGACCCAGAGGGCCGCTTCATCGGAATGCCTGACCTGAGTTTCCCGGAGTTCCACGTCGCCTTCGACTACGAGGGAGATGTGCACCGCACCGACGCGCGACAATGGGCGAAAGACCTGAAGCGAGCGCCGCGCTTCGAGGATGCCGGTTGGTCGTACCTGCGTGGAGGCGCACCCGACCTTATCCGCCCGTCTGAGCTGATTGCGATGCTCCGCCGACGGCTGCTGACGGGTGGTTGGGTGCCAGTTTCACCCGTGAAGTCTGGCAATCGGCTCTCCCGGCGGCCAAATGCCGACCGATTGCCAGACTTCAGCGGTGGGTTTTGAGTTCGGGCTGGGGAGGACAGGGGCGGCGGGCTCGGGAGCGCAGGGAGCGGGAGGCCTACTTGCCTATCCGCTCCACGATCAGCGGGCCGCCGTCGAGGATCGGCTCACCGACGTCGCCGATGCGGTACGCGCCATCCAGCGCCTCGAGGGCGCGCGCGAATCGTGCAGGCTCGTCGGCGCTGAGCGTGAAGAGGGGCTGGCCCGCGGTCACCGTGTCGCCGGGCTTCGCGTGCAGGTCGACGCCGGCTGCGTGCTGCACGGGATCCTCGGCGCGGGCACGTCCGGCTCCGAGACGCCACGCCGCGATGCCGAACGGCAGTGCCTGCTGCTCGACGAGCACGCCGCTGCGGGTGGCGGTCACGACGTGAGTCTCCCGAGCGACGGGCAGGGGGGCATCCGGGTCACCGCCCTGGGCTCGGATCATCGCGTTCCAGGTGTCCATCGCGCGGCCATCGGAAAGGGCGGCCTCTACATCCGCATCCGGCAGGCCTGCGTGGGCCAGCATCTCCCGCGCCAGCGCGACCGTCAGCGCGATGATGTCGCTCGGTCCGCCTCCGGCCAGAACCTCCACGGATTCACGCACCTCGTTGGCGTTGCCGATGGCCAGTCCGAGCGGCACATTCATGTTCGTGATCAGCGCGGATGTCGCCACTCCGGCATCTTCGCCGAGCGCGACCATTGTGCGCGCGAGTTCCCTCGAAAGCTCGATGTCCTTGAGAAACGCCCCGGAGCCGAATTTCACGTCGAGCACAAGTGCGGCAGTGCCTTCCGCGATCTTTTTGCTCATGATGGAGGAGGCGATGAGCGGGATCGCCTCGACCGTGCCGGTAATGTCGCGCAGGGCGTACAGCTTGCCGTCGGCTGGCGCGAGCCCCGCGCCGGCAGCGCAGACCACAGCTCCAACCTCTTCGAGAATCTCGGTCATGCGTGACGGCGAGATGTTTGCCTGCCAGCCCGGAATGCTTTCGAGTTTGTCGAGCGTGCCGCCGGTGTGCCCGAGTCCGCGCCCGGAGAGCTGCGGCACCGCAACGCCGAATGAGGCGACGAGCGGGGCGAGCGGGAGCGTGATCTTGTCGCCGACCCCGCCGGTGGAATGCTTGTCCGTCGTCTTCTTCGAGAGGCCCGAGAAGTTCATCGTCTCGCCGCTGGCGATCATCGCCAGGGTGAGATCCTTGATCTCCTGGCGCTCCATGCCATTCAGCAGGATGGCCATCGCCATAGCCGCCATCTGTTCGTCGGCCACATATCCGCGCGTGTAGGCATCGACGAGCCAGTTGATCTGATCGGTGCCGAGCACGCCCTTGTCGCGCTTGGTGCGGATCAGGTCGACCGCATCGAACTGCTCGATCACCATCAGGCGATGCCTGGCGACGCTGAGCCGCCCGGGGATGAGGAAGGACTCGACGAGACCTTGTACGCGTCGAGCGTGCGCGGGCCGAAAGCGTCGGGGATCACCTCGTCGATCGTCTTGATGCCTGAGACGGTGGCAAGCAGCATCCCCTCCGCCGAGTGTTCGTAGAGCAGCTGGCGACAGCGACCGCACGGCATGAGCGCGTTGCCATGGCCGTCCACACAGGCGAAGGCGACGAGCTTGCCGCCGCCGGTCATGTGAAGGCTCGACACGAGAGCGCACTCAGCGCACAGGGTGAGTCCGTATGACGCGTTCTCCACATTGGCGCCCGTGATCACCCGCCCGTCGTCGACGAGCGCCGCAACGCCCACCGGAAACTTCGAGTACGGAACGTAGGCGTGGGCCAGCGCTTCTGTCGCGAGCGCGCGCAGGGAATCCCAGTCGATGTCGGTCATGTCTTCCTAGCTCTCGAGGTGCGACTAGCTCTTGATATATGGCTTGCCGGATGCCGCAGGCCCCCGCACCTGCCCGACGAGTCCAGCGACCGCAAAGATCGTGACCACGTACGGCAGCATGAGCATGAATTCGCTCGGAACCGGGGATCCGACGCTGGATAGCACGCTCTGCAGGTTGGTGGCGAAGCCGAACAGCAGGGCGGCAAGGGTGGCCCTGATCGGGTCCCACCTGCCGAAGATCACCGCCGCGAGGGCGATGAAGCCCGCGCCGGCCGTCATCTCCTTGCTGAACCCGCCAACCGATCCGAGGGTGAAGTATGCCCCTCCGAACCCGGCGATCGCACCGGCGAGCGACACGTTCCAGAACCTGGTGCGGTTCACGTTGATGCCGACCGTGTCCGCGGCCTGCGGGTGCTCGCCGGATGAACGCAGGCGAAGCCCCCAGCGGGTGTGGAACAGGCAATACCAGACCACGAACACCGCGACATACATGACGTAGACGATGATCGTCTGGCGGAAGAGCGCAGGGCCGATGACGGGTATCTGGCTCAGCACCGGGATGTCGATCGGCTCGAACCGGTTGCGCGGCGAGTTCAGCGTCTCGTTGTTCGGGCTCAGCACTGTTGAGTACAGGAAGCTGGTGAGTCCGGCCACGAGCACGTTGAGCACGACGCCGACGATCACCTGG